>CAZTJJ010000010.1:0-35451 GCA_964614065.1 uncultured Thermotogae bacterium | reverse complement strand
GACCTTGATTTGTGCTTAATGATAATAGCTAAATGTGGGGGGTTTTTCAAGGTAATTAGGATAAGTTGACTGGTTTTGATACAGGATTAGCGAAAGTGAGAGAGCAAGAGGAAGACTAAACTGTAATCCGCGGAGAAAGTGCAAAAACCATCCTAAGAAGCGCATCAAGAACGTCCGTTTGGCCAAACTTAATAGCTACATCCTCGTCTTGAAGTTGAAATATCAACTTTAACAATTCATCACCGGTAAAATTATCTAACTGCTTTTCCTTTTTCGATACCAACCACTTGTATATGCCAGTTTCCTGGGAAATCTCAGGGATAGATTTGTTTTTCGCCAATAGATCCTGAACTTCAATCAGTTTCCTAACCTCACCTGCCAACATGTAAAATATTTTGCTGGGCTCAACTCCCTTACTCAACATTTCGTTCAATAAACTCATCGCCCCGGACACATCCCGGGCCAACAGTGCCCCAAAAAAGTCGAATAGCTTGTCCTTCCCCTGTGCCCAGACCACTTCCTGCAGGTCCTCTGCGTTTAGAGGTCCTTCTGTTCCAGTCTGGAACAACTTCATTTTTTGAACTTCCCGCTCAACACGTAACAAATCAAGCTCCATAATCTGAACAAACCAGCGCTGGGCCTCGGTCGTCAGTTCGACTTCGTATTCACGAAGGATCTGGGTCACAAACCGTGGAAATTTCCTTTTATCTGGATACGAAAACTTCTTGGTTGTCGCTTTTTTGGACAGAGTTTTGTACAGCTTTGTCCTTTTATCAATCGATTCACATTCCAGCAATACTGCTTCGTTTTGATATTCATGGTTAACAAGAATGCTGGCAATCGATGGTTTCTCAGCCAACTCCTCAATGCCCGTAATCCTGATTATCTTCGATTTGGAAAACAACGACGCGCCGCCAAGATATTGTTCTAATTCGGAGGCAGTAACCCTGGAGCCTTCCAGTCGGTAGAATTCGGGCTCCTCCAGGGAATTATACCACTTTCGTATAAAATCCTTCGCAGCCTTCCTGCGCTGATATGGTTCTCCGAAATAAAGAGCGAGTTTATTCATTTGTCTATAGTTGATTTTAATTCTAGGCTTAACATGATTTAATGTTACCAGTGTTTACTCCGCGTTCAAAGCCGATTTTGCAACACTTTTGCCACAAAACGCGTGACAATTAATGGCAGAGAGTTCCTTTCACCGCTTATTACAACGCATACTGGCGGGGTTTCGACCGGCCAGAAACCACGAAAGACAATTCGACGGTTGACATCACCTCCAGAGTTATAATAATTTGGTGTTAGTTTTACGCATTACAGACATTGACACGAGGATCACTTCAAGAGGTGAACACGATGCTGCCGCCACATGGTGGTAAATTAGTTAATAGAGAGCCCAAATCATCCAAAACCAGAGATAGCTTAAAGGAAAAGGCAAACAGTCTTAAAACAGTCACGCTAAAACCGGGCGAGATAAAACATCTGCAAAATATCGCGCACGGAAGCTATAGCCCACTAAAAGGGTTCATGGGTAAAAACGACCTAAACAAGGTGGTTCAGGACAGAACCCTGGAGGACGGAACCGTCTGGACAGTACCGATTATCCTGGATATCCCTAAAGAAAAAGCCGATCAATTAGATGGTGAGAAACAGGTCACACTCCTTGACCGAGAAAACAGAAAGATGGGCATTCTAGACGTAGAAGAGATCTACACAATTGACAAGGAAAAGATAGCGAAAGGTCTATTTGGGACACTTGATAAAGAACACCCCGGAGTGAATAAATTTCTTAACCGGGAAAAGTCTTTCCTCGCTGGCCCAATAAAATTGATCCGCAGCGGGTTTAACGAATTTTACAAGTACCTGCTAAAGCCAGTTGAAACTCGGGTACTGTTTAAGAGCAAGGGATGGGAAAAGATAGTCGGGTTTCAGACAAGAAACGTCCCGCATAGAGGGCACGAATACCTACAAAAAAGTGCGTTGGAAGTTGTAGACGGGATCCTCATTCATCCCAAAATTGGACAGAAAAAAGTTGGAGACTGGCGAGACAAAATTATACTTGAAGCTTACGATATACTACTTGACAACTACTACCTTAAAGATCACGCAGTCATGAGCATTTTCCCTGCCGATATGTTTTACATGGGGCCAAGAGAGGCGGTTTTCGACGCGATAGTCAGAAAGAACTACGGATGTACCCACTTTATCGTGGGAAGAGACCACGCCGGCGTTGGAGATTACTACGGTGACTTCGACGCGCACAAGATCTTTAACCAGCTTGCAGATATCGACATAGAACCACTTACATTTGATTACGCCTACTGGTGTAACAAATGCGGACAGATGGTCACCGACAAGACCTGCCCCCACTCCATGGAAGATAGAATCGCTCCTTCTGGCAGCTTAATAAGGCAGTTGATTAAAGACGGGGACACCCCACCGACTGAAATTATGAGATCGGAGGTAGCCGCATTTGTGGCTAACACCCCATCTCCATTTGTCGAGGAGGTCTAACATGGCTACCAACTTAGAAAAAACCAAACAGGACAACTTTAACAACTTCGCTCTATGGTTTACTGGGCTTCCTTCATCAGGTAAATCTACTGTGGCCAAGGCGGTCGAAAACGAACTCCGAAGAAGGGAACTTAGAGTTGAAAATCTAGACGCAGACGGTCTCAGAAAAAATCTTCACCCTGATCTCGGCTTTACAAAAGAGGAAAGAGGCATTAACAATCGCCGAATAGGCTTTATTACAAAACTATTAACTAAAAACGACGTAGCCACGATAATAGCAGCCGTCTCGCCATTTAAAGAATTTCGCCAGGTTGCCAGGGAGTTGATTGAAGAAGAAAGTCAATTTTACATGATATACGTGGAGTGTCCAGTGGAGGTTTGTAAAGAGCGAGACCCAAAAGGCCTATACACAAAAGCCGAACAGGGCAAAATACCAAACTTCACGGGAGTTACTCACCCTTTTGAGGAGCCGACAAGCGACGAGTACGATCTAAAAGTAAATACCGAAAAACTGGATCCCGACTCCGCAAAAGAAAAGGTGGTTCAATTTCTCTCAAATGAAGGAATTTTTTCGCCAGTAGACAAATACACAGGGTTAAATGAAAACCAGGAAGAAGAAATCAAAGAGAGGTTAAGAAAACTGGGTTACCTGTAATTTACGAGAAAATAACAACAGATACTTGATTAATACAACTTTTCAGACAGATCATCCATTTTGGGACCCAACACAGAATACTTAATTTGTGAGTCTGCAAAGAGGTTTTGGGACACGTTTTTTATCTCTGCTTTACTAACGGAGTCTATCTTATTCAGTATGGACGAAATGGACAAGAAATCCGTATTGTAAAGTGAGGAAATTCCCAATCTTCCCATTAAAGCCTCGTTATTTTCAAGCCCTAGAACCAAGTTTCCTTTTGTCTTTTGCTTAGCCAGCTCAAGTTCCTCGTCGGTGACGAATTCTGACTGCAAATTCTCAAGTTCACCCAACACCAGGTCTTTATATTCCACCAGATTATCCGGATCAATTGCCCCGTAGATGTAAAATAATCCGGTATCCGAATAATACCTGGTATTGCTTACCACCTGATAAGCGAGGCCTCGTTCTTTCCTGACCTTTTGAAACAATCGCGAACTCATTCCATGGCCGAGCAATACGTTCAACATCTCCAGAGGATATCTTCGCTCGTCACTTCTAGGAATTCCTTCTACGCCAATGACAATATGCAGTTGGCGAATATCACGCCAATCGTAGTTGCACTTACCTTCAAATTTACAACCCGACGGGCGGTCGATAAACTCTGATTTGCCCTCGGCCTGGAGAGCATTTGGCAATCCGTCAAGCTTGTTCTCGATCTCTGCGGTCAACGTTTCGAAGTCCAGTTTGCCGGCAGCAGTAACGGTAATATGTTTTGGTCTACGTAATTGCGAAAAACGCTGACAGACATCCGACCTTGAAATAGACTTGACCGACTGCTCCGTCCCCAGCACTGGCCTGGATAAACCACAATCTTTACCCCAAACTGCTTCTTCAAATAATCTAATCGCTTCGGATTGATTGTCGTCACGGGAAGAACGAATTTCCTCAAGAACCACACCCTTTTCCAGTTGCATGTCTTTCAGATCAAACAGTGGATAGGTGGCAAGATCCGTAAGTATTTCAATCCCTCCAGCCAGCACCTCAGGTAAGAGTTGCAAGGATAGCAATAAGAACTCGGTGCTAGTACTTCCGTTAATTAATCCACCCAGTCTGTCAACGTCGCTGGTTATTTGATAAGCCGAACGGTTGTCTGTTCCCCGGAACAACAAATGCTCAATTAAGTGAGTAATACCGTTAGACTCATCCGCTTCATCCCGGCTGCCAGAATTAAACCACATACCTAGAGAAACTGATTTAGAATGTGGGACCTCTTCACCAATCACGGTTATGGCGTTTGATAGGTCTTGCCGAAAGCAGCCGGGATACAGTTTCATGCTAATCTTCTAATAACCTGAACTGATAGCGATCTTTATTGTCGATGTTAATTAACTCAACCTTCACTTGATCACCTGGATTAACCACGTCTTCTACCTTCCTGACGTACTCCCTGGAAAGCTCCGAGATGTGAACAAGCCCTGTTTCACCGCATTCGGTCTCCACAAAGGCACCGAAATCTGTAGTTCTAGTGACTTCTGCACTTACGACATCTCCAACTTCAATCCCTCCATTCGAACTACCTATCCTGCGAAGATCTAATCTCCCTTGCTCGTCTTGACCAATTACTTCTACTTCCATTTGATCTCCCATGCTAACGATGTCCTTAACGTTGTCAACATATCCATCCGAGAGTTTAGATACATGCACAAGACCTTCTGATTTATTTGGCAATCGCACGAAAGCGCCAAAGTCTTCTAATCGAACTACTTCCCCCTCAAACTTCTCGCCAACCTCAATCTCTCTGGTCATATCCTCTATCAGCTTCTTAGCTCGTTCCACACCTTCCCGATTCACACCGGAAAGTTTGATAGTGCCATCATCGTCGATATCAATTTCTGTTTCCGTCTCCTCTGTTAGATCTCTAATCGTTCTTCCTCCCGGCCCAATTACAGTTCCAATTTCCGACTCATCAATCTTGAATATCTCCAGAACTGGGGCATAAGGCGAAATCTCTGTTCTTGGTTTTGAAATTACGGAATCCATGAGATCAAGTACCTTCAGCCGAGCATTGTGCGCCCTGTCCATTGCTTCTTCCATAATATTCTCGGATATACCATCGACTTTAACGTCAAGCTGGAACGCGGTAACCCCATCACGAGTCCCTGCAACCTTGAAATCCATATCCCCAAAGTGGTCTTCCAGACCCGTGATATCTGTAAGTATCCGGTAGTCCTCGTTTTCCTCCATTAATCCAATTCCTATACCCGCTACCGGCTTCTCTATTGAAACACCAGAATCCATGAGAGACAGAGAACCGCTGCAGACTGTTGCCATTGAAGACGAACCATTGGATTCAAGGATCTCTGACACGAGTCTTATGATATAGGGAAACTCCTCTTCTGCCGGTAAAACCGGAGATAAAGCTGTCTCAGCAAGATGCCCGTGTCCTTTTTCCCTTCGACCCGGCCCTCCCATAAAGCCAGCCTCACCAACAGAGTAAGGCGGGAAATTATAGTGTAGCATGAACCGTTTACTTCCCTCAGCAACCATCCCATCTATCCGTTGCTCGTCCTGCTTAGTGGTGCCTAGAGTTACCGTTCCCAAGCTTTGCGTCTCCCCCCTTGTGAACAGACTAGACCCGTGTACTCGGTCCAGAAAACCAACTTCCACGTCGATCGGTCTTATTTCATCCGGATCTCTACCATCTATCCTAATCCCTTCCTTCACAGTTCTTTCACGGACAAACTTCTTATAGACATCGTCAACTAAATCATCGACAAGAGCTTCTTTTTCCTCATCAGGTTCTTCGGGATCAAGTAAGTCTTCCTTTATCTTTTCCTTAATACCATCAACAAATTCCTGTCTATTCAACTTGCCTTGCATTTCCACCACTCCAGGAATCTCTTCCGCTGCTGCCCTTTCCACACCCTGTTGAAAATCACTTTTAGGCTCTTCAGACCCCTGCTCAGTAACCTTTTCCTGTTCCATGAAATCGGATTGAAAATCAATCAATTTTTTTATCTTATCATGAGCAAAATTTACAGCTGCTATTACGTACTTTTCTTGCACTTCGTCCATTCCACCTTCGACCATCGTTACCGCATCTCTAGTTCCCGCGACCGTAATTTCCATGTCGCTTTCCTCTTGCTGTTCGGCATCTGGATTCATGATAAACTCACCATCCACTCTACCAACCTGAATTCCGGCTATGGGACCGAGAAACGGAAGATCAGAGATGCTCAACGCCGCAGAAGCTCCTAGCATACCGGCAATACCGGGTGAAGAATCTTCCGAAGCAGAAAGCACGGTTACAACTATGTGTAACTCGTCCATAAAGGCATCGGGGAATAAAGGTCGAATAGGCCTGTCTATCATTCTTGCATTAAGTATTGCCTTGTCCGACGGTCGCCCCTCGCGTTTTATAAACCCTCCAGGAATCTTCCCACCAGCATAAAACTTTTCCTCATAATCTACCCTGAGCGGAAAATACGGCTTATCACTTGGTCCCCCCGACGTTGCAGTCACGAGAACTTCCGTGTCACCTAAACTACATATCACTGAACCGTTAGCCTGTTTAGCCAGTTTTCCAGTTTCTAAAACAAATTTATTTTCATCTATCGTCGTTTCCAATTGCTTAAACATTATTACACCTCAAAAAAAATTACTTTTCTAATTTTCCTTTCATACGTATATTCATTTCTTCTTTTAGCTTGTTGTACATCTCTAGATCTTCTCTTTCCAGATAGTTCAACAATCTCTTTCTTTTGCCAACCATCTTCAACAGGCCCCGGCGCGAATGGTGATCCGAGGGGTGTTGTTTCAAATGTTCTGTCAAATTATTGATCTTTTTTGTCAAGATCGCCGCCTGTACTTGAGCCGAACCGGTGTCTTCCGAATGTTGACCGTACTCTTCCATTAACTCTTGCTTTTCCTCTCTTGTAAGGGTCATGTCATCACTCCTATCCCCTATCTCCCAGAGGTAAATTCATCCAGGATCAGGTTAAATTATCATTCTTTGCCCTTTCTGATTGTGTTATACTTTCGGGCAATCTCCTTTACCTTATTCAAAACTTCTTGTTCATCAACTGTTTTTATCTCGCCGCCGTCCATCAACACTTTTCCTGCAACCATAACTAAATCTACGTCACCGCTTTTTGCAGAATATACTAAGTTGGAAAGCGAATCGTACTCTGGTGTCCAATGAGGAGCGCTCCTGTCAATAGCAATTAAATCCGCGTTCATATCCTCGCTGATTGCGCCCCCTTTTTCCAGACCAAATCTACTTACATCCTCCCCAGTTGCCATGCTGTAAACTTTCCTAACCGGAAGATTCTCCGGATCACCACCGCTAACTTTTGACAGCAACGCAGCCAATCGGATTTCCTCGATCATATCCAGATCATTGTTCGAAGCGGCTCCATCAGTGGCAATACCAATCTGAATACCTGCCTGTTGCAACCTTTCGACCGGAGCTATACCTGAAGCCAGTTTCGTATTACTGGTAGGATTATGGAGGCAAAAAACATCGTGATCCGCCAATATCCCAACATCTTTATCGTCAACGTAAATACAGTGAGCTGCCATCACGTCGTTTTTCATTACACCCAGATTTTCCAACCGCTCTACGGGTGATATGCCGTAATCATCAAAGGATCCATCCACCTCTCCCCTAGTTTCAGCAAGGTGAGTATGTATTGGCACACACTTATCCTCAGCAACAGCCGCAATTTTCCTCCACACATCGTCACCGCAGGTATACGGAGCATGTGGGCTTAGGGCAACGCCAATTCTTCCCTGAGCAGCACCGTCCCAATCGTCAATCAATCTAACAGCGGCCTCAACCTCCGATTGCCCGTGTGCATCCAATCCATCAGCAATCACCCCATAAGAAATCAACCCGCGAATGCCGGATACTTCAATTGCCCGCGCGGCTTCATCCATATAGAAATACATATCGGCCACGGTGGTTACTCCGGACTTAATCGACTCTATAACCGCTAACAAAGAACCCCAGTAAACCTCTTCCGGGGTCAACTTCTCCTCCGCAGGCCAAATCCATTCCTCCAACCATTCGTCAAGCTGTAAATCTTCCGCATAGCCTCTGAATATGGTCATGCCCAAATGGGTATGGGCATTCACGAAACCAGGAAGTAGAAGTCTTCCATTCCCCTCGACGATTTCATCCACTCCATCCGCAAATCCGTTCCACTCCGATGGTGGCCTATCGGTAACCTCACGAATAATCCCGTCTTCAATAAGCAAAGATCCACCGTCAATAAGGGGGGATTTGCTCGTAGTAATAATATCGAAATTACGTAGAAGTGTTTTCATTTACGCGCAGGTAGAATAAATTTTCTTAGATTTACAATATTCCCAACTCTCATTAACAAAGTTCTAAATACCTAATGACTATAAGTGAATCAGATATTAACGCTAGCATTATACTTGAAAGGTGAGCTTCATTCAATTGACGTTCTCGATGGTCATTTTTAACTGATTTTGAAAATTTCCACAAATTGTTGTATCTTGTATTTGTGGTCTAGGAGGTAAAATGAGAAATCATAAAGTAACCAAAAAATTATTCTTCACTTGCCTTCTGCTTACAATCTTTTTCTTCACTCACCTTGGTTTTGGAGAAACAAGGCAAGTATGTAAAATCGGGTGTAATTACAACACCATTCAAGTTGCCCTTAACGAGTCGCAGTCGGGGGATAGCATCGAGGTTAAAAACGGTGAGTACGTGGAAAATTTAACTATCACCAAATCAATAACAATCACCGGAACAAAGCCCCAATGGACTACGGTCTCCGCATCTGCACCCAACACTCCAGTGATACAGGTCAACACTGGAGGAGGACAGGTGTTACTAAAGAACTTCACTTTCGAGGGCGAAGATAGTAAAGAGCTAATGACAATTCATGGAACTACCAATATTACCCTCGATAATTGCGTGCTCACGGACGGAGTGAACGGGCTTACACTTAACAATTCGTCAACTTTAACAGCAAGAAATACTCTACTGAACCAGTTCGGCCTGGCAACAACCCTCAAGAATAGCGCAGAAGCTACTTTTACAGAATGTGAAATATCCAACAGCAAACGTGGCTTCAAAATCCAAGATAGTTCTGTATTGA
This sequence comes from uncultured Thermotogae bacterium, assembly GCA_964614065.1. Classification (GTDB taxonomy): domain Bacteria; phylum Bipolaricaulota; class Bipolaricaulia; order M55B111; family M55B111; genus M55B111. Next base: position 26,169 of record CAZTJJ010000010.1, on the reverse strand, counting down.
CCTTGATAAAGTCGAGGGTACAGGACAACTCTGGTCCTGGAATAATGATCCAGGATACGGCCCTGGCAAACGTGTATTTCACCAGTATTAAAACCAATAAAGGAGGGGGAATCAGACTAAAAGATTTCTCTAGATTACATCTCAATGAATCGAAGATAATTGAAAACCAGATTGGGGGGATACTGCTCTCAAACTCCGCTCTTGCCAATCTTTTTAATAACGAAATCGTCAGTAACAGTAGCAAAAACCTGTCAGTCATCAGCAAAAGCTGCGGTTTCAGTGGACCGACAAAAGGATTTTACGGCTATGTAACCGGCGAAGGCAATAAAATTGTACCTGCAAACTCTACTACTATCTGTCCAGAAAGATTTTCAGTGGTTAATTCTAGCAATGGTGGAACTTCCTCGTATTTGTTCAAGCCAGGTACGTTCGCTTTTATTGGATTAATCGGCGCGGCAACCTTGTACTTCATATTGTTTGGATGAACTAGCGAAGTTACCGCTGAACTACCCCGCGATGTAAACGAGGGTTCAGTCGCTTCCTCGACAGGATACCCGCTGCGCGGTTCTAATTTCCATCAGTAAGAAACTGAAACAACAAATCAAGAGCTTGCTCTGCTGTTTGACGCTTAACATCTAACCTGTCGCCAGAAAAGTTAAATTTTTCGCTAACTACACCGTCAGAGGTGGCGATTCCAATAAAAACTAGACCAATAGGTTTTTCTGTTGTACCTCCAGTGGGGCCCGCAAATCCTGTAGTGGAGATGCCAATGTCGGTTCCCGAATTCCGTCTTGCGCCCTCTGCCATCTGCTCGGCAACCACCCGGCTCACCGCCCCAAAATCTAGCAAAGAGCAGTTGAGCACGCCCAATAGCTCGATTTTTGCGTTATCTGAGTAGGTTACGAAACCACGATCAAAATAATCGGACGATCCCGAAACGTTCGTTATGAGATTTGAAAGCAACCCACCCGTACAAGACTCTGCAACGGACAGAGAAAAGTTTGCACCCCGCAAAAGATCCCCAACTTTTTCTGCCAAATCCTCCTTCACGGTCGTAACTATTGGCATAAGACTATTACCCCCATGGCCAGGTAACTAAACTAATTACCGGACAACCTCTTTTCGGATTCCCCCAGCTTTTCTGCAAGAGCAGAGTACCTGCGGGTCTCCTCGTCATTATTGATAGCTATCCCTGTTGCTTTTTTACTACCAACCAACACTACAAGTCTTCGAGATCTGGTAACCGCAGTGTACAACAAATTACGTTTCAGCATCACGAAGTGCTGGTTCAAAATCGGCAGGACAACGCCCTCGTACTCACTTCCCTGACTTTTATGAATAGTGATGGCATACGCTAGGTCAAGTGAAGTAACTTCTTCTTTCTTGTAATTAATAACCCCGCAGTCAGAAAATTGTACTTCAAGTTCTCCAGTCGACCTATCAAAATTAACGATTTTGCCAATATCTCCATTAAAAACGCCTTTATCATAGTCATTTTTTGTCTGCATGACTTTGTCTCCAACTCGAAAATCCTGCACCATACCACTATCCAGATTATCGTTATCATTTAGCCTGGACTGCAATTTCTGGTTAAGCATGTTCACGCCACATACACCTTTGTACATCGGTGAAAGAACCTGGATGTCCTCTAAGGGATCCATGCCCCACTCACCAGGTATTTCGTTGGCTACCAACTCGATGATCTTCTTTCTGGCGTCAACGGGATTCGTCTCTTCGAAAAAGAAAAAGTCAGCATCGTCCCTGCTTTGAATTACGGGGTATTGTCCCTTATTAATCCTGTGGGCGTTTTTAACTATGTCGCTCGTCTTGGATTGTCGGTAAATACGAGTTAGTTCAACGATGCTAATAACTTCGGACTTTATGATGTCCTTTATCACATCTCCGGGACCAACAGACGGTAATTGATCTGCATCCCCGACCAGCACCAGGTGAGATCCAACAGGGATCGCTCGCAATAGGTGATTAATCAACCGTAAATCAACCATACTGAGTTCATCGATAATGACTACATCCGTTGATAGTTGGTTTTCCTCGTTATGGGTGAAAGTCCCCGGCGGTTTGTAGCCTAGTGTACGGTGAATAGTTTTCGCTTCTCTTTCCGTAGTCTCAGTCAGTCTTTTGGCAGCACGACCTGTTGGAGCAGCAAGAGTTATCTCCCAACCTAGTTGCTCCATAATGGCAATGATGCCGGTAATGACTGTTGTTTTACCTGTACCCGGTCCACCGGTAATAATGGTAACTTTGTTCTTTAAAGCCTTTCTGATTGCCTGTTGCTGCTCTTGGTTATAGTCGAGTCCCGATTCCATTTGATAACCACTTATCAACTCAGAGATATAACCGGCAGACAGACCGCTCTCCGGTCGGGAAAAGGAGTCAAGCACCGCCAACTTCTCCGCCACCTCCTGTTCCGCATAGTAAAGAAACGGTAGGTAAACAGGTTTTTTATTCGTCGGCTCCGATTCTTCGCTGGTAATAAGACCTCCTTCGGCCAGCAATTTTTCAAGCTGGTTTTCCACCAGCCCTCGCGGGACATCCAGTAACTCCACAGTCTTCTCAACCAGCACTCGCCGCGGTAGGTAAATGTGACCATCGGTGGACGATTCCGTTAGCGTATATCTCAATCCCGCCTTTATCCTCCCCGGATCCTCTTGATCTATACCAACTTTTCGGGCTATACGATCTGCGATCATAAATCCTATTCCGTCCACTTCACTGGCCAGCCTATAAGGATCGCGTTTTACAATCTCTTGGGATTGACTCCCGTATTTCTTGTAAATTCGTAACCCGTAAGCGGTGCTTATATCATGACTTTTCAGAGCAATCATCACATCACGAATTTCCTTTTGTTGTTCCCAACTTTCCAGTATCTGATTGAGTCTCTTCTCTCCAATTCCATCCACGTCCAGCAGAAAATCTGGGTCTTTTTCAATTACGTCAAGGGTTTGGTCCCCAAACTTGTTCACGATGCGTTCTGCATATTTCTCCCCGATACCTTTAATCAAGCCTGAAGCAAGGTACTTCTTTACACCCTTCTTGGTAGTTGGAGGGCTGACTTTGCATTTCTTGACCTGAAATTGCCTACCATATCTCTCGTGGTGCACCCAGTCCCCTTCCAACACCAAATCCTGACCCTCATATACCTCTGGCATTTCCCCGACAGCTGTAATTTTCCCCTCGGAATTCTCTGAAGAAGTGACCCGAATCACCCTGAAGGAATTTCCTTCGCTTTGAAAGACTATCCTATCTACTGTTACTTCTAATCTCTTGATCTTATTTGTCATTATAAAGATAATTAAACGTTCGCGATTATAATTGTAGTACTTCAATTAATATTAACGTAAGTTCAGCGGTATTATCATGTCGTTCAAAACGAATAGGCAAAATTCCAACTTTTCATCTAAAAAATTGGGCTAAAAATCAACAATCGGTACCAAAAACCACGGGTCTTGGGGGGAATCAAGTGATTAAAATCGGAACGAGCGGTTATTCTTACAGTGATTGGAAAGGAATCTTTTATCCAAACAACCTGTCTAAAAAAGATTATCTCAAGCACTACGCCAACTTTTTCGGTATAACGGAAATCAACTCTACTTACTATCGTATTCCCAGACCGGGTATGTTCAAAAGCATTCTCAAAAAGGCACCAAAAGATTTCTCTTTCACCGTAAAACTATCAAAAGAATTCACCCATGAAAGAGAAAAAGCCGCATCGAGCGTGGATAGCTATAAAAGAGGTATAGAGCCGCTAGTAGACTCTGGCCAACTGCTGACGTTGCTGGCCCAATTTCCCTACTCGTTCAAACCAAATAAGCAGAATTACTCGCATCTCAAGAATATCAGGAGGGCGTTTGATAACATCCCCATCAACGTGGAGTTTAGAAACAAGTACTGGATCACGAACAAGACCTTCAACTTTCTCAGGGATCATGGCCTTGGTTACGTATGTGTAGATATGCCAAGCCTCCCAAAATTAGTACCTCCGATTGTGAAGGCGACAACTGATCTTGGATACGTTCGCTTTCACGGACGAGTCAAAGAAAACTGGTGGAATCCTCCTCAACCCCATATGAGATATGATTATCTGTACGAGGAAGAAGAACTGGAAGAGTGGGTAAATCGGACAAACAAACTCGAAAACAAAACGGAAAACGTCGTGATAATGTTCAATAACCACTTCGAGGGCAAATCTGCAAAAAACGCCCGGCAGTTCAGTTCACTCTTATCACCGGATAAGAACAAACCGAAAGAACCAGAAAGCTTTCTCAATCAGCCGCAAGACCTGTTTCACCACTAACCAGCCATCTCATCAAGCGAACATACAAGTCAATAACCCCGCAGCAAGCTAGGGCTCCAGCAAGCCACTTGTAACAGTTCAATGGTTTAGGTATGATAAGAAAAAGTTTTGATTCCATGAACATTCTACAAATTTAGGAGAGAAAGTTTTGAGTAAATCAAGAAAAAAACTGAGTAACAAAACAATTGGAATTATCGGAGTGGGGACTATTGGAGGAACTCTTGTTGAGACTTTAATTAGAAACGAGGTAGTTCATCCTGATCAACTCTTGGGCAGTACGTCAAAAAAAGAATCAGCAAGGAAAGTCTCTGAGGAGTACAATATAAAGGCGTTTCCGGATAATAAAAAGGTAGTCATAAATTCAGACATCATAATTCTTTCCGTAGAACCCCAGATCATTCACCAGGTGCTTCAAGAGACCTCAAATGCATTTCACCAAAACCAACTGCTTATCTCTGTTGCAGCTGGAATTACAACAAAATACATTGAAACTAAAATCAACGGGGAGATTCCCGTGGTACGAGCTATGCCCAATACAGCAATTACGGTCAACAGCGGAGCTACAGTTATTGTCGCGGGAACATACGCCGACGATAGCGACATTGCCCTGGCCAAAGAGATCTTCAAGCCGGTGGGAATTATCGAAGAGGTACACAACGAAAACCTAATGGACCCGATCACTGGCTTTTCGGGCTCTGGACCCGCCTATGGTTATCTAATCATCGAAGCACTTATCGAAGCCGGAGTGAGAGTTGGCTTACCCAGAGACCAAGCAACTAAGCTAGCCGCTCAATCTTTACTCGGGGCAGCTAAGATGGTTCTAGCTACGAAAGAACACCCAGCAAAGCTAAAGGACATGGTTACCACGCCAGCTGGGGTTACCGTCGATGGCGTTATGAAACTAGAAGAAGGAGGCTTAAGAGTAGCTTTTTTTAAGGCAATTGAAGAAGCTTCTAACAAGTCAAGACAGCTAAAACGGGATGAAGAGTAGTTCTAAGCACCGTAAACCTACCGGTATTTTACAATCTAACCTTTGTTTTTGACATTTTCTGTTTTTGACATTTTCATTTAAATCTCGTTGTTGTTGATAAACTAGGCCCTTTCTCTTATATTATTAGAAATTTATCTGCTTATAAGGTATCAGAGTGAAAATAGTTCAAAAGTCATTCGTAAACGTAGCCTCAAATAAAAGGGTTTAGAAGTATTTGCAAGATACCTTAAAAGTTGAGGATTAAATATGTTAAAAGTTCAGAATTTAATAAAGCACTTCGGGGGAATAAAAGCAGTTAACGATTGCTCTCTTTCTGTAAAACCTGGTACGATAACCGGGCTCATCGGGCCAAACGGAGCAGGCAAAACTACGTTATTCAATTTGATAACAGGTTTTTACAAACCGGACTCCGGCGACATACTCTTCAAAGACGAAAAAATCGACGGACTGTCCCCTCACAAAATCTTTCACAAAAACTTGTATCGAACCTTCCAAATTTCCCGCGAGCTAGAGATGATGACAGTGCTTGAAAATCTGATGTTGATACCTCCCAGACAAACGGGAGAGTTAATCTGGAATTCCTTGTTTAGGCCAAATGTAGTCAGAAAAGAAGAAAAGGAAATTCAGAAACAGGCCATGGAGGTACTAAAGTTTATCGAACTTGATCATCTCAAAGACGAATACGCCAAGAACTTATCTGGCGGTCAGAAGAAGCTCCTGGAACTTGCCAGAACCATGATGGCTAAGCCTGATATGGTACTGCTAGACGAACCTGGCGCCGGCATAAACCCCACACTCATGAAGAAACTAGCTCGGGACATCGAGAACCTAAGCCAGCAAATGGAAACTACGTTCTTCCTAATTGAACACGACATGGACCTCGTGATGAGCTTATGTAACCCGGTGATCGTAATGAGCACAGGGACAAAATTGGCTGAAGGCCCTCCTGGCGAGATAAAGCGAAATGACGAAGTAATTGAGGCTTACCTGGGAGGGGGAGAAGTTGTCGACTATTCTTAGAGCAGACAACATCTATTCCGGATACGGTGAATTAGAAATTCTTCACGGTGTATCTATTGAGGTTAACGAAGGTGAGATAGTATCCATCATTGGCCCTAATGGTTCCGGTAAGTCCACGTTAATGAAGACAATCGCCGGACACCTAGAACCGAATCAAGGTGAGGTAATACTTAAAAAAGAGAGCATAACTAGCTTGAAACCCGATCAGATAATTCGCCAAGGAATGTGCTATGTTCCTCAAGAAGACAATATTTTCCCCTCCTTAACCGTTCGCGAAAACCTGGAGATGGGAGCCTTTACACGCAGTGATGGATTTAAAGAATATGTACAAGACGTTTTCAGAATATTCCCCACACTAAAAGAAAAACGTAGGCAAAAAACTGCTACTCTTTCCGGCGGTCAGCAGCAAATGGTTGCAATTGGCCTCGCACTCATGATGGATCCGTCAGTCCTCTTACTCGATGAACCCACCGCAGGACTTGCGCCAAATTTGGCAAACATGATTCTAAAGAAGGCCAAAGAGATAAACGAATCAGGCGTATCCATACTCATGGTAGAACAAAACGCCAAAGAGGCACTTTCCATGTCTGATCGCGGCTACGTCCTGGCAATGGGAAAGAAACAATACGAGGACACCGGACAAGCACTTTTGAACAACGAAGAAGTCGGACAACTTTATCTGGGAGCTTAATCTATGTTGCAACTAGTCATCTACGGTATCGTCTGGGGGAGTATACTCTCGCTGGGCGGAGTAGGCCTATCTTTAACCTACGGAATCATGGGTTTCGCGAACTTTGCCCATGGAGACATAATGGCACTCGGGGCATATTACGCCCTTGTTCTGGCAGCCTTTTCCAAGCACATCGGAGTACCCTCGTTCACATTTGGCCCGCTATCGTTTGGATTTCCCATGTTAATAGCAATCCTCGGATCAATGATCATGACAGCAATAACGGCGGCTTTAATAGATAAAGTACTATTTAAGCGACTTCGCAAAGTACAATCAATCATTTTGTTAATAGCTGCTGTGGGAGTTTCATTCTCACTAAGAAACCTACTTCAATTCGTCTGGGGGCCTCAACCAAAATACTATTTTAAGGGGATCCAGATCACCCGAAAAATCCCGGGAGTGGCGGCCAGAATAAAGCCGGACGAAGTATTCATCATAGCCATATCTTTCCTGTTTGCACTTGGGGTACATTTTTTTCTCAAGTACACGAAAGTCGGCAAAGCTATGAGGGCCACTTCTGACAACCCCAGCTTGGCAAGCACAGTTGGAATCAATACTGAAAAAATTATTACCTGGACCTGGGCAATTGGAGGCAGCCTAGCCGCCGCAGGTGGAATTTTCGCCGGAATCGAAAACAGATTTATTACCCCACCACTGGGCTGGAACATGTTATTGCCAATATTTGCGGCAGTCATTCTTGGAGGAATCGGCAGTCCTTATGGAGCAATGGTGGGCGGACTAATAATAGGTCTCTCCGAAGAGCTCTCCACAGCAATCATCCCTACTGCCTACAAGCCGGCAGTTGCCTTTGCAATAATGATAATCATGCTTCTGTTTAGACCCAGAGGTCTGTTTGGAAGGGGGTAGCTACATAGATAATGGATACACTAGTAGGTATTGTAAATTATATCGTTTTCTTTTCGATTACTGCGGGAATATATGCCATCCTATCGCTGGGCTTAAACATTCAGTGGGGTTATACCGGACTATTTAATATTGGAATTGCTGGTTTCTTTGCAATCGGGGCCTACACCTCGGCTCTTATATGCGGCCCGCAACCCGGATTGATAGACTGGCGGGTCGTCGGTGGATACAATATGCCTTTTATCTTTGGATTATTGGGTGGAATGATAGTAGCGGGGATTGCCGCAGCAATAATTAGCCTACCTACACTACGCCTGAAAGAGGACTACCTTGCCATCACGACCGTCGGTATCGCTGAAGCAATTAGGTTAATTGCTAAACAAGAAAGTTGGCTAACAAACGGTGTTTGGGGTATCAACAACATTCCGGCTCCAGTATACAGACCAATAAGCAACGGGATTGATGGTTTTCTTAACGCTCACCCCAACTTACCCGGCTGGATGGAAAGTCTAATTGGAAACGGCTATAACTGGTTCTTTCTTTTTCTGGTAATTGCCACGTTGATTATCTTTTATCTGGCGGTTGAAAGAATCATCCGATCCCCGTGGGGCAGAGTTTTAGCGGCTATTAGGGAGGACGAAACCGTTGCTCAAACCTCTGGAAAGAACGTATTCGGTTTCAAAGTTCAATCAATGGTCCTGGGCGCAATGTTAATGGGTGCAGGTGGCAGCTTGTACGCTCACTTTGCCATGTCCGTCGGCCCAAATGATTTCAAACCTCTTCTGGGTACTTTCATCGTATGGGTCATGCTTATCGCTGGTGGCAGCGGCAATAACAAGGGCGCAATTCTGGGCGCATTCACAATTTGGGGACTCTGGGCAGGATCCGATTTCCTCGTGCACTTGCTACCGCTATCCGATACCAGGGTTGCCGCTTTGCGGATTATCATCATCGGTCTGCTCCTGGAGTTGATTCTGCTCAGACGTCCAAGAGGCCTACTGGGGGAAGAAAAAGGCATATCCAAGTTGCTAGAAAGGTAAAAATTCCTGCACTGCATGGAAAGTCCAAGCATAGACTGCAATCTGAGAAACACTTCCACACACAGATCAATCTACTGGATAATAATGACCCCGGACAAAACTCTCCACTCCTCCGAGGAAGACCTCGGCAAATAGCCCGACTATTTTCTATAATAAGACAAAACTGCTTAACTCAGGTGGAATAACCCATTCGAATTATTTAACATCTATCTAAGCTGGAGTGAGAGCAATGTGTCTTGCTATACCAGGAGAAGTACTATCCATTGAAGGTAACTTTGCCACAGTAAATATCAATGGAGTGGAACAGGAAGTAAGGTTGGATACATTAACCGAAGAGGCCAACAAAGGAGATTATCTACTGGTTCATACAGGATTTGCAATTAAAAAATTATCCCCTGAAGAAGCTCAGGAAACCTTACAATTATTCGACGAGCTAATAGAAATCAATAAGGAGCTGGATCAAGAGAGTGAAGTTTAAATTTCAAGATGAAAAAAGGGGTAAGCGACTGGTCGACGCAATACAAAAGAACGTCCCAGACAGACAACTAAAGATTGTACACGTCTGCGGCACCCACGAGGTCACAATTACAAACAATGGGTTACGAAGCCTTCTTCCAGAACAGTTAGATATTCGTGAAGGTCCCGGTTGTCCCGTATGCGTAACCCCTACACGAGATCTGGACGGAGCAATCCAGCTTGCCCGAAAAAACGCAATAATCGCCGCCTTTGGCGACATGATGAACGTTCCCGGAACTGAATATTCTCTGAATGACCTAAAATCCGAGGGAGCGGATATCAGGCTCGTGTACAGTGTAAGCGAAGCTGTGGAAATAGCACAAAAAGTCAGTAAAGAAGTAGTATTTCTCGGAGTTGGATTCGAAACAACAGCACCCATGACCGCCGCAGTGCTAGTCGGAAATCCACCCAGAAACTTTAGCATATTACCCAGCAACAAGTTAATACCACCGGCAATGGAGAGCTTAATGGAACTGCCCAAAAACAATGTCGATGGATTCATCGCCCCGGGTCATGTCTCTACAATTATCGGTTGTAAACCGTATGAACCCATAGTTGATCGATATCAAATTCCGATAGTAGTTGGAGGATTTGAACCACTTGACATCTTGTATTCGCTTGCATTAATAGTCCAGCAAATATCCAAAGATGCCCCCAAGGTCGAAAACGGCTACCCACGAGCCGTCAATTACGAGGGTAACCAACGATCGAAAGACCTCATTGAGGAAGTATTCCAGGTAAGTAACAGCATCTGGCGAGGGATTGGAGAGTTACCTGACTCTGGGTTGACGCTAGGACCCGAGTACCACGAGTACAACGCTTATACCAGATTCGACGTCGACCCCGAACCAGGCAAAGATGTGATACCTAATTGCCTTTGCCCACAGGTGCTGACAGCGCGAGCAACCCCGGATGAGTGTAGCTTGTTTGGTACCAAATGTACCCCAACAAGCCCATACGGACCATGCATGGTTGGAGAGGAAGCCATGTGCAATATTTGGTTTCGGTACGGAGGCAGACCACAGCTATGAATAAAAACGCCCAAGATAAGGTAAAAATCATTCACGGAGCGGGCGGTCGCGCAATGGACCAACTCATCAGCGATCACATTCTAAATATATTTACAAACAAATCGGCCGGCAAGATTGGTTTGGACGAGCTCGACGATGGTGCAACAATCGATGGAACTGAGGGCAAAACCGTAGTACTCACAACTGATAGTCATCTGGTTAAACCATTGTTTTTTCCCGGAGGAGATATAGGTAGGCTAGCTGTCAGTGGCACGATCAACGACTTAGCAGTAATGGGTGCCAAGCCCCTAGCTCTTACTTCGAGCTTGATCATTGAAGAAGGTTTAAAGTTATCCGAGCTGGACAGGATCCTTTCGTCAATGGAGAAAACATGCCATGAAGCGGGTGTACCGATCATCACCGGTGATACAAAGGTGATGGAAAAGAACGATATCGACAAAATAGTGATTAACACCGCCGGGGTCGGGATTACAAACGTGCCAACAACTGACTCGGGTTTGAGACCTGGCAACAAAGTAATAGTTACAGGAACCATCGGCGATCACGGAATGGCATTAATGCAATACAGGGAGGGGCTAAGTTTTAAGTCAAAACTGGAGTCGGACATAACTCCATTAAATAATTTGTTGGAATTAGCCCAGGATTCAGGGGAAATTACTGCAATGAAGGATCCAACACGCGGTGGCCTGGCAGCCGCTTTAAATGAAATGGCGACAAAAAGTAATCTGGGAATAACTCTAAAAGAAAAATCCATTCCGATAAAGGAACCTGTACTAGGAATCTCGGAACTTATTGGGATTAGCCCTTACAATGTTGCAAACGAAGGAAAAGCCATAGTTGTGACCAACGCGGAGAGCGCAAACAATGTGGTAAACGAACTTCAAAAAAACGAGCTAGGTAAAGATGCCAGAATTATCGGAGAAATCACTGAAGAGTGGCCGGGTAAGGTAATAATGGAAACTGAAGTCGGTGGAAGACGGTTTCTTGACGCACCATTAGGCGATCCAGTCCCCAGAATCTGTTAAATACCTACTACCTTTTTCGATTGGCCTGGATACAAATCGGTTGATAGAATAACCTTATTTTAGTAAGTTTTGCAGAAGGTTCACACGTGGAGGGATATTTGAGTGAGCAAACATAGGATTTACGAGATTGCAAATGAATTGGGCACAGAAAGCAAAGAACTACTTAACAAGTTAACGGAACTAGGGATGGGGGACCTGACACCACTTAACACGGTTGACGAAGAACATTATCAATTAATACGAGATTTATACCTACAAGAAGCAGAGAAACCAGAAGAGGAACCAACCAAGGAAATAACCAAAGAAAAAGAAAAAAAGGAAGCTGAAAAAGCAATAAAAGAATCACCTCCCAGACCTGCCGTCATTTCAGTCCTCGGTCATATCGACCACGGCAAGACTACCCTGTTAGATTCCATTAGAGAAACCAAGGTAGCCAGTAAAGAAGCCGGCGGTATTACTCAATCCATAGGTGCGTACCAGCTGGACTGGGGAGAAAATACATTTACTTTCCTAGATACACCAGGCCATAGAGCCTTTACTTCGATGCGTTCTCGCGGAGCGCAAGCAACGGACATCGCAATTCTCGTAGTAGCAGCCGACGACGGGGTTATGGATCAGACAAAAGAAGCCATTGACCACATCCAAGCTGCGGGAATTCCAATGATAGTAGCGATAAACAAAATAGATAAGAACAACGCAAACCCCCAAGAAACCATGAATCAACTAGCTCGCGAAGGACTTACTCCGGACGAATGGGGCGGGGATACAATAATGGTCCAGTTATCAGCATTAACGCGTGAAAACATCGAAGAGCTACTGGATATGTTAAACCTGGTAGCACAAATGGAAGACTTACGCGGAGACCCCGAAGGCGAACTAGAAGGTTTCATAGTTGAAAGTCATTTGGATCCACGCATGGGGCCTTTGGCCACTGCAATCATTAAACAAGGAACGTTAATACCCCGAGACATACTTGTGGTCGGAAGTACACATGGCAGAGTACGGTCTCTATCAGACAAAAACGGTCAAATAGACGAAGCAGGACCGAGTAAACCCGTGGAAATTATGGGCTTAAAAGACGTGCCCCCGGCGGGTGCGAACCTCGAACGATACGACGATTTAGGCACGGCCAAACAAATAGCGAACCAACGCAAAGAGGAGAAAAAACAGAAAAGTCGCAGGGCTAGACCCTCTGTTGAAGAATTATTTGCCAAAGCGGACAAGGACAATCTGGATCTGGTTTTGAAAGCAGTTTCTCGGGGATCACTTGACGCAGTCAAAAAAGAACTAAAAGAAATAGAAGTCGAAGATATTGAAATTGAAGTTCTACACGAGGGGGTTGGAGATATTGCTGAAAGCGACATAATGCTGGCCTCGTCGTCTGAAAACTACGCCGCAGTTTTAGGATTCGGTGTAAAGATTCCAACCAAGGCCCAGGCAGAGGCCGAACGTCTGGATATCCCTGTTGAAACTTACAAAATCATCTATGATCTTGTGGACAGCGTAAAGAGGGCAATTGGTGAAGTCAAAGGACCACAGTATAAAGAAGTCAAGGTAGGAGAAATAGAAGTCCGACAGGTATTTGAAGTTAGCGACGTGGGTGTAGTGGCGGGTTGCTATATAGAGTCAGGACAAGTAACTAACAAATCAATTATCAAAGTTCACAGAAACGATGAAGTCGTTCACAGTGGAACTATTTCCAGCCTAAAACGATTTAAAGAGGACGTAAGCGAAGTGGGAGAAGACTACGAATGCGGTATAGCTCTTGAGGACTTCGAGGACTTTCAGGAAGGAGATATTCTAGAAGCATACACCAAGGAGAAAGTCGAAGTTTTCTAACCTGAACTTCCTCCTGTCGAGGGAAAAGAATGAGCGTCGGAGTATTAACAATAGATTTCGTTGTTTTTGGCACTCGCTCTTTAAAAGACAAACGTTCCATAATCCAGCCCTTCATAAACAAGATAAGAAATAACTACAACGTTTCCATCAATGAATTAGATAGGGATGATGATTCAAACCGAGCCACCATTGGATTCGCCCACATCTGTAGTTCCAGCAAATGTAACCACAGGAAATTCTCTCAAATTATCTCTGAGGCGGAACGAGTTAAAGATCTTCATATCGAGAACTATACAACCGAGGTAATATAATCATGGCAAGTAGAGCGAAGCGGCGAAAAGAAGAGAAATACAAGCGAGCTCTAGCAAACATTATTCAGGAAGAGACTCGAGACAAAAACTTCAAAACCGCAACAATCACCGACCTGAAGTTAACAGACGATTTTAAGTACGCAAAAGTATTTGTGGATTTGATTGGTAATGAAGAAGAAAAGGAAAAAGCACTAAATCAGTTTAACGAAAAGGAAGGCTTCTTTCGAACGAATTTGGCGCACAGGGTCAATCCCAGGTTTACGCCAGAACTAGAATTCGTTCTCGACCGAAGTTGGAATCGCATGCACAGAATCGAGAAAATCCTTGAGGAGGACGAAAACCCCAGACAGGATGGCCAATGAAAAACAATGCCATCAACGTCCTGGGGTAATAACATGGAAGCATATGGACCTGTACCATCACGGAGATTGGGAAGAAGTTTGGGCATAAATAATATTCCTGCCAAAAAATGCACCTATTCATGTGTATACTGTCAACTTGGTCGAACAATCACTATGCAGACAAAAAGGGAAAGCTTTTACGAACCATCCCTGGTAGGACAAACTGTCAGAGAACAGGTCGAAAACGCCAAGCGAAACGATAACAAGATTGACTATCTCACCTTTGTCCCTGACGGTGAACCAACGTTAGAGATAAACCTGGGGAAACAGATCGACGCATTACGCTCAATGGGGATGAAGATAGCCGTCATATCCAATGGCTCCTTGATATCACAAAAAGAGGTTAGAACCGCCTTGGGAAAAGCTGATTGGGTCTCGCTTAAGGCAGACGCTGTTAGCGAAACAATCTGGAAAAAAGTGGACAGGCCGCATAAATCCCTAGTTTTATCGGAAATCCTGGAGGGTGCCAAAACGTTTGCAAAGGACTTCGAGGGTCACTTATCAACGGAGACAATGCTTATAAAGGACATAAATGACTCCAAAGCGCAGGTCAGCCAGGTAGCTGATTTTCTCCAGCAGCTCAAACCGGACAGTGCATATCTTGCCATCCCAACACGGCCCCCGGCGGAAGACTGGGCTAAACCTGCCAACGAGGAAGCGATTAACCGTTCATTCCAAGTATTTAACAGACAACTGGAAAACGTCGAATATTTAATCGGCTATGAGGGGAACGAATTCTCGTTTTCCGGTGACATTGAAAAGGATATTCTAAGTATAACCTCGGTTCACCCTATGAAAGAGGAAGGAGTAAAAGAACTGCTAAAACGGGGAAGCGCCGACTGGAACATTATAGAGAAATTGATTGAAAAAGAAAAGCTGATAAGAACCAACTTTGAGGGGGAAAATTTCTACATTAGAAAACTGCCAAATTTATAACCTCACCTTAACAGTCAATCTCTCGTGGCTCCGAGTTTCTTGGCGGTTGCTTGCCGGGGTTTGACCATACTTACGTCCCCACCTGGAAAGCGCCCGAGACTGAGTTGATATATGTCATATTCCCAAATGACTAAGCTCATTTATTTACGCCACTGTAAATTTTATAGTTTAGTGCTATTATAATTGAAGAATGATTGCTGACATCGCTACTGTATAATAAAAATCAGTCGAATGATAGATCATCTTGATTCACTGGGAGGAAAGTAATGACAGTCAAACAAGAAGAACAGGTACAACGTTGGACCACGGATAGAGGATATCTTTACATAAGAGAAGAATACTGTAAGGGTTGTGGGGCGTGCATCGAATTTTGCCCCCGGGAAGTCCTCCAGGAATCTGATCAGCTCAACAAAAAAGGATACCGCCCTCCAGAACCAGTTGCTCCCGAAGAATGCGTGAACTGTGGTCTATGTGAACGAGTATGCCCGGACTTCGCAATCTGGACGTCAGAAGACAAGGACGAGTCCAACTATGAAGGCTAACTTATCTAATATGTCAAAACAGACAGCAACAATCAATGAAGATTTAAATCACCCGTTGAACATACTTGGGGGTGCTATCGATGCCAGTCATGGTTGATAAAAAACCGGAAAAACCGCAGAGCGTTCAAGCAAAACATCCTATGGAAAAGTACCTTAGGGTTGAGCGCCTCCCGCACATTTGGTGCTCTGGTTGTGGGTTAGGTACAGCACTAAATGCTTACTGTCATGCATTAGACGACGAAGGCTTTGGCCTGGATGATTTTTCCGTAGTCTCCGGAATTGGATGTTCCGGGCGTGCCGCCGGATATATAGCCTCTGATTCTTATCACACCACTCACGGACGAGCAATACCTTTTGCAACCGGGCTTAAGCTGGCAAACCCTAAAATGAACGTAACGGTCTTCAGCGGAGATGGAGACCTATTTTCTATTGGAGGAAACCATTTCATACATGCTGCCAGAAGGAACATTGACCTATCAGTAATTTGTGTTAATAACTACACTTATGGAATGACGGGAGGCCAGGTAGGACCAACGACACCGACAAAAGCCATAGCTACTACTGCTCCCTATGGGAACTTTGAGCGTCCATTTAACTTGCCCGACCTTGCAGCCTCTGCTGGTGCCGTTTACGTGGCCAGATGGACAAGCCTCCACGTTAGACGAATGAAGAAGGCTTTCCGGAAGATAATAACCAAAAAGGGATTTACCTTTGTAGAGGTTATATCTCCATGTCCAACAGGATTTGGCAGGAAAAACGATCAAGGAGAAGCTCTAGACGAACTAAAGGCATACAAAAAACGATCCGTGATAAGAGACGGTGCAGACACTACTGAAGTAGACATTAAGATGGATCCTGACTCCGAAATCGTCGTCGGTACTTTCCTCGACGAGGAAAAACCTACTTATTCCGAAGTTAAACGAGAACAATTAGAAGGCGAGGTGTAAATTACCAGGATACTAACCGGGGATCAAGCCAAATCAACGTGGTGAACTGCTTCCCTCTTGGTTAAGTTTAATTGTTTACATTGTTAACAGCCCGAAGATCATGCTGTAGTCACAAATTTGTATTATAGGAACACGAAAATATATAAATATTTGGAAAACGCCAGTTTGAACGTTTTAGGAGGTCAATATGGGTAACAAAATAGGTGTGTTTCTCTGCCGATGTGGGGGCAATATCTCCGATGTCATAGATATGGAGCAACTTGAAGATTTTGCTTCCTCATTAGACGGAGTAACTCATACCCGTGTTCATGAAAATATCTGTTCTCAACAAGGACAAGACATTATCTCACAAGAAATTGACGAAGAAGACCTGGATGGTGCCGTAGTTGGTGCATGCTCACCCCATTTCCACGGAGAGGATTTCAGAGACACAGTGGGAAGGTCCCATCTAAGTCCTTACCAGTTAGAGATCGCTAATTTGCGTGAGCAAAATTCCTGGGTTCACTATGACGATCATCAAGCAGCTTTAGAGAAAGCAAAAGCAGAGATCGCGGGAAAGGTAGAAAAGGTAAAACGCAATGATGCACTTGAAATAATAAGAACTTCCATTGGCAATAGCGCACTTGTAATCGGTGCTGGGATTGCTGGGATACAGGCAGCGTTAGACCTAGCCGACGAAGGTTTCGAAGTTTACGTAGCCGAGGAAAGACCGGACATAGGCGGTAAGATGGGTCGGCTTGGAAGAACGTTCCCAACCCTGGACTGTGCACCATGTATATTGGATCCAAAGATGTCGGATTTGATGTCTCACGAAAACATCACTGTCTTTACCTACACAGACGTAGAAGATATCCGGGGATCAATCTCGAACTACGAAGTTGACATAAGAATAAATCCGAGATACGTGAAAGACAACTGCACGGCGTGTGGAGATTGTGTCGATGTCTGTCCCGTAGAGGTAGAAAACGAGTTTGACTACGGGATGGGGACCAGGACAGCTATTTATTCCAGTCACGAAGAAGCAGTGCCAGAGACCTATTTAATAGACATGGAGAACTGTATTCAGCCTAGCGAACTCCATCCACCTGGCTCTCCATGCGTAGAGGTCTGTCCCGTAAATGCAATAGATTTCAGTCAACAAGAAGAACACAAAACCATCGAAGTAGACACCATAATAGTTGCCACTGGATTTGACATTTACGATATGAGCAAAATAGGAGAGTACAATTACGAAAGCAGCAAGAATATCATTCATGCCGGTCAATTAGAACGAATGATGATCGGTACTGGGCCCACAGACGGCGTGATCAGACCCTCGGATGGCAAAACGCCAAAAAGTGTAGCCTGGGTCCTGTGTTCTGGCTCTAGAGATGAAGACCACAACGAATACTGTTCTCAAATATGTTGCATGTACTCGATGAAACAAGCCCGTTTACTTCGGAACTCCCTTGGGCCCGATGCCCGACTGTCCCTGTTTTACACTGATATAAGAGCCGCGGGCAAAGGTTTCGAAGAGTTTTATAACGATACTCAAGACAACAACATCGAGTTCATCCGCGGGCGGCCATCGAAAGTAGCCCCAACCCCTGACGACAAGGTGGAAGTAACTGCAATAGATACTACCATAAACGAGCAATTGGAATACAACTACGACCTAGTAGTCCTCGCGCCAGCTATCGTACCCTCAGAGGGAACAAAGAAGATCGCAAGAATACTGAAACTGGCAAGGAGTGGCGACGGATTCTTAAAGGAAAGCCATCCCAAATTTAAACCAGTTGACACACAATCCAAGGGCGTTTTTATTGCCGGTACCGCTCAGGGTCCGAAAGATATTCCCAGTTCCGTACTTCAAGGTGGCGCAGCTGCTTCCAGAGCGAAAAACCTAATTGGTGTAGATGAAATTACTCTGGATCCGGTAATAGCGGAAATCAACCAGGAAGCTTGCGACGGATGCAGTGATCTCGAATCACCACAATGCGTAGACAATTGCCCATTTGACGCGATAGAAATAGGCGAAAACGGAAAAGCACAGGTCAACCAAATCCTCTGTAAAGGTTGTGGGCTCTGCCTAAGCTCTTGCCATCAATCAGCAATATCAATTAAAAACTACAGAGACGATCAGGTCCTGTCAGAAGTTAGAGGTTTACTAGAAACTGGAAAGGAACCGCGCTTGCTCGCTTTTCTAGACAGCAACTGCTCGTACGTTGCCCTGGATATGTTGTCGAATCGTCGGAAGCTCTATGCCAGTAACATCTTGCCAGTGGAGATACCTGATGGAGCAATGGTAACTCCGGATTGGATTGTCCACGCACTGCAAAACGGCGCTCAGGGTGTGTTTATCGGTACGTGTGAGGGAGGATCAGATCCCTTCTCGCCGGAGTGTGCCACCAAGACAGAAGAAAATGTCAGAGTTGCCAAAGAACGATTAGAAGACTTATCTATCGATCCTGATAGGGTGGCGCTTAAACTTGCCGTCACAGGTGCTCCTGACCCTGTACTAACTGCTATAGAGGATCTAAACGATAAAATAATTCAGATGGAACGAGGCAAAGTAGGTACCCACAGTTAATTATAGCCTAGTGCAGCTTTGTAAAATAAAAGCACTTATAGCGGAAAAGGGGTATTAAACTCTTTAGAGAAGATAGATATAACGAGCAGAAACTACAAATAGTGGTTTAACAAGTATTCTTAAACATTTCTAGCGAATCGTTATCTATATTCGCTGTCTTGGTTAAGGCCTGCTCGTCTACTAGTATCATTTTGTCTCCATCAACCTGGATGGTTCCGTTATTTACCATCTTTTTCATCAAACGCCTTAGCGTTTCAGAAGAAACACCCAGGAGATTCGCAAGAGTAGGATTAGGTAACTCAAGGTCGATCAACGTACCTTTCTCCTGGGTTCTGCCAAATTTTTCGCCTAGAGCAATTAACAAACAGGATAAATTCTGTTGAGCGCCTTCGGAAAAATCACGGGTCAGTTTAAGTTCAAGACTTGCTACCTGCTGTGATAACCATTTACATAAACTAAATAGTGTATGGGGATGTTCTCGCAAAAAGTTTCTAAATGCCCCGCGCTCAACTAAGATTAACTCACAGTCCGTCAAGGCTCGGGCATACTGAATATTCGAATCTTCTTTATCCATGAACAAAGACTCCAGGCCAAACCACCCACCACGGCCCAGAAACCTTAACACACGGCGTTTATCGGTTCGAGCGTACTTACCAACTCTGATCAATCCATCGTAGACCACGTAAACCGTAGAAGCCAACGAACATTGCTGTGCTATAAGATCCTCTCGCTTATATCGTGTTAAAAACACCGAATCCGATAGCCCGGCTAATTCCTGACAATTGACGTCCCCAAGATAATTGGCTAAAAATTCAGAAATTCTCTTAAATTCTTCATTTACGCCATCCATAAGTTGACTCCCTCCGCAAAGATGACATTCAAAACCACTTTCCTATCCCAAATCACTAGTTATGCACAGGTTATGCACAGGATTTAAAAAGAATCGCTTCGATTTCTTGCAGCAACTACCAGAAGCAGGAAATTTTCAGTAGAGATCACACACCCTTACATCCCATGTAGGAGCTGCTGGCCAATTCTTCCAGAGTTACGGGATCGGAGATTACGACTTCCTCCGATTTTCGCTCCACACAACCTGCTTCCTCAAAATTCTTCAACGCAGACGTAACTGATCCTTTAGACACTCCAAGGATGCTGGCAAACGTTTTGCGCGTAAATTTATAAGGGATAACTATCTTAGACCCTTCCTGTCTTCCCCATTTACTTCCAAGATGTAACAGTAGATTAGCAAGGTTGTTTTCTATCGTATTACAGGTACAGCGTATCAATCTGGCTTCAAACGCTCGTATATCCCGTGACAGCAACTTTGCAAAATCGAAAAAGGCACCGTTTTTTGAATACAAGAAAGACAAAAAGGAGCTTTTCTCCAAAAAGCCCGTACTCGTATCTACCAACGCTCTCGCTTTACCAAAATGAGGACTTAACGATTCCGTAAACAGCCTCTCCACCCCGAGCATCTCGCCAGGTCCAACCAACCTTAGCGTGATATCTCCATCCCCCTCAGCCTCCCTTTTCCCATAACGCACGAAACCGTTACAAATCATGTAAACACCGTCCGCTGGCGAGCCTTCTTGAAATATCAAATCGCCTTCTTTGAAATTTATCATCCTAACGGACTGCTGAATCTCCTCCAAATCCCCCGGACTCAAGCTTCCAAAAATTGTTGACAAACAGTTTCTTGCCTTGCCAATTTGATCCTTACATGGAGCCATTCCAATAACCTCCATTCGGTAATTTACCAATAATAGCAGTTAGTTTTTCCTCTGTTTGAAGAACAATACTCCATACACCCCTGTACTACCCCTGGTTGTTTATCATGTCACTAACAATATTATACAAGAGCCACTGAAATAAAGATACGACAAATATCCGGTTGACGAACAGTCTATCTCGTTTAAAACATTACTTGATGTGGGCTAAATTTAAAACCTATCCACCGAAATTTTCCATACAGGAGGATTATTATAGATTAAGACAGGACAATCAATTCAACATAAGGCAAGGTTCTGAGGGTAAAAGATTCGTTTTTTATGGTAACTCATCAATAATTTTTGCTCCCCACAAACCCACAAAAGTGACTATTAATCTCCATTTTAACTAAGCGATATCATACTCTCGCAATTGTAATCACATTAACATTAATTAGATAAAAATAAGAGGAATACAAGATTGCAAGGGCACTGATGAGAAATCAATAATCGGAGGTGGAGAACATGTGTAAAGGTACAATGAAAACTGTACTGGACAAATGCAGTGAAGACAAAGAGTTTGTCGCAAAATTATCCGATAACTGTCCCGAAACGTTGAAGGCATTCAACTTAACTCCGGAGGAACGATGCGCGATCATTGAAGGAGATATAACCTGGGCAGAAAAACACCTGAATAGCTTGACCGATAAGGAGAAAACCTGGTTCAAGTGCAGATTACAACAAGAAAGATGGTAATTTTCTTGGATTCAAGGACAAGTACTTAACTAAACTCTTTTGAAACAGGTTGTTCCTGCCAGACAATTGAGGTCTTACTGTAAAGTTCATCCACCAAACGTTAGATAAGGACTTCATAACCAGGAAGTGGGGTTTGCTCACCATCAGGGGTAGTTCAAACCCATAAAACAGATCGTTTTACCCCATCCAGCTGAACTTTTAAGCACCCCGACTCTCGACCATCTCACAATTTTCTTATTGCCTTAATGTCGGGTATACTTAATTTTGACCAGTAAATAGCTATCTAAATCAAAAGGGGAAAGAAATGAAAAAGAACGTTGGAAACTTTGATAGTAGAATCCGGACTAGGCTGGGGATGATCTTAGTCATTGTCGGTATCCTGGGTCTGGCAAATTTGCTCACACTGGGAACAGTTGCCTCGATTGTCTTAATGATCGTGGGTTTAATATCTTTTTGGACCGGTCAAACCAGAAAATGCACGGTTTATTATATTGCTAATATTGACACTCTCGAAGAGGAAAACCAAGGAGAAAAATCAGGGAATAATGGTTGAGACAGGTCTGAAAGATAAAACCGTATTGATAACCGGGGCTTCCGGTGGAATAGGGAGTGTATGCGCAAAGACCTTCGCTAAGGAAAAAGCCAACCTCGTTCTGCATGGTTACCAGAACATGAATGCGATCCAGAAACTTCATGCAGAATTGAAAGTGGATACTCTGCCCGTTCGGGCAAACCTTACCGATGAAGAAGAAACAAAGCGGTTATTTAATTCAGCCCATAAGGAATTCGGGGCTGTAGACGTACTTGTAGCAAACGCCGGCATATGGCCGGAAGAAAATCTGTCAATTGTTGATATGTCCTTGGAACGCTGGAATAAAACCATAGAAACAGATCTAACTTCCGTATTCCTTTGCTCACGAGAGTTCTTCCGGTCTATAGAGAAGACACAGGTTGACTCCCCCTCACTGGTTGTTATTGGCTCAACCGCCGCGCTATTCGGTGAAGCAGGACACGCCGACTACTCGGCAGCTAAGGCTGGGGTCGCTTACGGATTAACCAAAACCTTAAAAAACGAAATAGTTCGATATGCGAAAAAAGGTAGAGTAAACGCAGTCTGCCCTGGTTGGACCAAGACATCCATGGCTAAATCCAAAATGGACGGTAAGGCCGTAGACGCTGCCAAACTACGAACGAGATCGCTAAAGGAGATAGCAAGACCGGAGGACATAGCCAATGCAGTTCTGTATCTAAGTTCAACTAAACTGGCCGGACACGTTACTGGTGAAATACTAACTGTTTCGGGAGGCATGGAGGGTCGGGTTATCGATATTTAGTCATTTGAAACTCTCCGCTAGATTTGTCTCCTGTAAGTGTATATCTATGCACTCAAGGAGCCAGGGATAATGGGCATCTCTCCACTGAGCCATGCGGGTCAAAACACTATTATAAGGTAGATCAAGCTAAATCGTTTGAAGGATTTCGAATTCTGCCACTACGGGCAAGTGATCGGATATATCAAGGGTATCCTTCTGTCTGACGTAATGATCTCCCAATTTAGTTCTATCAGAAAGAAATAGATAATCTATAGTCTTGTTTGGTTTCGTTATTTTCGGGTCGTTGGGGAAGTGAGTAAACCACTCCTCGTAATTTTCACCATTTACTTCTTTGTAAGTGGGAACTGGCTGGTAATTTTCAAACAATACCTTTATCTCCCGTTCATCACCATAAACCCGGTCCCGCTGTTCAACAAATATGTCACTTTTTTCACCGGGCGGTAGGAGGTTAAAATCCCCTCCAAGCATCCATGGATGCCCCTGGTTACTTCTTTCCTTTAGTAACGAGTCTATTTTATTGACCTGGCGAGTCAGCACGCTAGTACCGTGAGCAAAAGCTGATAAATGTGTATTAAAAACTAGCAAGTCCTTTCCCTTATCTCTGGGAAGTTTTACTTCCAATACTGCTCGTTTTAAATCAAACTGCTGAACAATGAAATTATCCGGTTTCAATGCTAATTTATAACGGACTGCCTCTTTCATCTGATACTTGGAAATAATGGAAAGTTTCATACCCACAGAGCCCATTATGTGCGGGTGAGGAACAAACGCCGCCTTCCAATAAAACGTCGAGGTGTGACAGCAATATTCATCCGGCAAGAGAGCAAGCAGTTTAGCCAATTGATCCTCGTGATCAGTCCGTTTGGCACCATCGTCTACTTCCTGGAGTAAAACAATGTCCGGATCCTGTTCCTTGATAACTCTTGCCACTTCTTTCGTGGTCTTATCTATATCTTCGCTAGAAGGACGTTCGTCCGTACCAGAACCGGAATCGTAGTAAAAATGGTAGTTCTTACCAGCCATGTATTGTACGTTCCAGCTCAAGACCTTTAGCTTTTTGGAAGCGGGTAAAACCGGTGCGCTTTCAGAACCAACCACCCGGACGGATTGAGCCTCGTGAGGGTGAAAAGTAGAAAACCATACCCAACCAAAAAAGATAATTGCCAGTGCAATGACAAATCCCACTATTCCCACAAGCAATTTCATGGGTCCTGGTGACAAAAACTGCATGTGCCTATCACTCCTTAAATACCCCTCTCATAATACGGGTAAACTCGTATTAGTCAAACCTTAAGTCGAGGGATTCTTACATTTGTACTGAAAAATTTCGGTTACTCCTGCGTTCAATGTTCGAAGAAATAGGTGGAGCAGCACCGGTTCCTAATAATAACCTAGTTGCAGTCCGGACAGTATCTCCGGATAACTTAGCCCGCTCTATCTGTTAATTCAGGCAAAGATCTATATAATTTACAGGTTAATTACATTTTTCCAGTCTTTGAGGTGAGTAATTTATGAAATTGAGTAAAGCAAAATATGAAAGAATGCAACAGTTAAGCGATGAAAACGACGTGATAAAAGCAGCTGCAATGGACCAACGAGGTTCTCTGGTCCAAAGGCTGTCCGACGCCTGCAGTATACCGAAAAACGAAGTTACAGATCAAATGATGGAAGAATTCAAAGAAGCAGTATCCGAAGTCCTGACGCCCTATGCAAGCGCAATACTTTTAGACCCAGAATGGGGAATGCCAGGTGCTAAAGCACGCCAGGATGGCACGGGTTTGATAACCTCTTACGAGAAAAGCAGCGCCTCGAGAGAATACGCTGAGATTTACGATCATAGTCTCCCGGCGAAAATAAACGAACTCATACCCAACTGGACTGTGAGTAAATCGATAGACGCCGGAGCGGATGCTATTAAGCTACTTATTTACTACCATCCCGACGAGGAAAGAATCTATAACGCTCCCAAGGAGGCATTGGTAGAAAGGGTCGGCGCCGAATGTGCTCACCACAACATACCCTTCTTTTTAGAATTTCTCGGTTATGGAGTGAATGGCGAAGATTGGAAAAACGATCCCGCACTCGCCAGAGAGAAACCGGACGTAGTAAGAAGAAGTATCGAAGAGTTCTCTCAGGAGCGTTATAACGTCGACGTACTAAAAGTTGAAATTCCAGTTAACATGGAATTCGTGGAGGGTACCGAATCCTTCCAGGGCAAAAAGGTCTACGACAGAGATGAAGCCTTACAACATTTCACTTCCGCCGCTAGCGCGGCAAAAAGACCGATGATTTACCTCAGCGCCGGAGTAGACGCCCCTCAAATGAGAGAGAGCTTAAGGTTAGCCAACGAAGCAGGGGTAAACTGGAATGGCGTACTATGTGGCCGGGCTACCTGGCAAAACGGAATAGAGGAGTACGCAGAAAAAGGCGTAGAAGGCCTAATTAGCTGGCTTAAATCGGGAGGAGTCGAAAATATAACCAAAATGAACGCCATCATCGACGAAGGAGCAAGTCCCTGGTACGCAGTCTATGGAGGGGAAGAAAACCTGGAACTCGTTGAATAACTGCGTTACAAAAACTCCTGGACTTCTAGGAATTACAAAGTCAGGTAATTTTGGTGGGTCTACTGCGGTGATTTAAACGATGTATCTGCATTGCTGGGCCAAACACTTTCCTCGAATTACTATCGAGATCGCCCTGGGATCCAGGAACATGTATGGGGTAGTGACTCCAGGCTCCTCATTGATACACGATACACCTATAGGATAACTTCATGAGAAATTGCTCATCTCTATAAATTGCTTATACGCTGTAATGAAATTCAGGTCTAACTCTTCAACCCATCCACGAATTCGTCAATAGGTATGGCGGTTAAAGTCTGAATCTTTATTGTTCCACGAGAACCAAGTTCAACGGAGACTTTGGCAATGGTCTCTTGATCGGGAGCCTCTACTATATTGACAAAATCGTAAGAACCCAAAACCGCAAACTGTTCTTTGACTCTGGCACCCAGTTTTTCAATCTCCTTATTGACCTCCTTAATTCTCTCCGGGCGTGCTTTGATTGTAGCTGCACCTTCGTCCGTAAGCTCGCTGAGTAAAATGTAAGTAGACATAAAAACACCTCCTAATCATTATATTGAACCCAGTAACCCAAATAGTCAAGTGCAACAATGATTTCTACAATATACCGTAAAGTTCACTTCCAGGAACAGGTGTCTTATTCTCAACTACAGGGCGTGGACCATGTCACCACATCCCAATCTTGTTTTGCTAATCCCTCTTTTCGTTATTCCG
>CAZTJJ010000009.1:24752-38049 GCA_964614065.1 uncultured Thermotogae bacterium | reverse complement strand
GGTTAGCTTAACCCAAATAGACAAGCTTACGATAAGTTGACCGGGTATCATGACTACATAAAGACAGTGCTGGACCAAAAAACCAGCTGATTCATACCCAGGGGGTGCCCTGGGGGGTTCTCAGCTATTATTGGTAAACTTGACAAGCAATATTGGGCGAGCACTAAAATGAGTTACGTAAGTGGTTCAAGTTTAACAATATTCCCATTGGGAACTAATATTCCTTGAGTTAGGAAGAAAAAAAAGCTACCATTTATTTATAAAAATCACCAGGACTTAGGAGTCAACAATGAGCGAAGTAAAAACAGCATATATAGAAGAGGAGATGGAAGAATCTTACATAAATTATGCGATGAGCGTAATTAGGGGAAGGGCAATACCCGATGTCAGAGATGGACTCAAACCTGCTCAAAGAAGGATTCTATTTGCTCTCGATGAACTAGGGTTGCATGCTGACGGAGCGCATAAGAAATCCGCGAGAATTGTTGGAGAAGTACTTGGTAAGTATCATCCTCACGGCGACCAGGCCGTTTACGATACGATGGTCAATATGGCCCAGGAGTTTTCATTCAGGTATCCACTGGTCGATGGGCAGGGGAATTTCGGGTCCATAGATGGAGATTCCCCAGCGGCTATGAGGTATACAGAGGCGAAACTTTCTCCAATAAGTGAGACTTTCTTGGAGGAACTGGATGAGAACACAGTGGATTTTGCGCCTAACTTCGATGAATCTCTTGAAGAACCAACCATCTTGCCAGCCAAGATACCCGGGTTGTTGTTAAATGGCTCCTGGGGTATTTCTGTAGGTATGACCACCAAAGTTCCACCGCACAACCTCACAGAGTTAGTTGAAGGGCTTGTATACCTTATAGATAACCCTGATGTCTCCCTTGATAGGTTGATGAAATATATAAAAGGTCCCGATTTTCCCACCGGCGCAATAGTGCTGGGTAGAGAGGAGATAAAGAAGGCTTACCAAACAGGTAAAGGTAGAATAAGGGTAAGGGCGAAAACTCAGGTCGAAGGTGGCAACATCGTCGTCACTGAAATTCCGTTTATGATAAGGAAGTCCACGATAATCGAGAGGATTGCAGACAAAGCCAAAGACGAAACGATAGAGGGGATAACAGATGTGAGGGACGAATCGGATCGAGAGGGATTACGAGTGGTGATCAGCTTGAAGCGGGGCACGGAGCCCAAAGTCGTCCTTAACAGGTTATTCAAGTATACGCCGCTTGAGACCACTTACGGGGCAAACTCCACGGTAATCATAGATGGCAACCCGAGACGCCTTTCCCTCAAGGAGATTCTCAATGCCTTCCTGGATTTTCGCAGGTCAGTAGTGAAGCGCAGGACCGAGTATCGTCTGGAGAAGGCCGAACATAGGGCACATATTCTCGAGGGGCTACAGGTAGCTTTGGAAAATACAGATCGGATAATCAAGGTAATTCGAAAGGCGGAAAACAGAGAGGAAGCAAGAGTCCAGTTAATCGAGATGTTTGCCTTTTCTGAGGAGCAAGCAGACGCGATTTTAAAGATGCAATTGGGCAGATTAACGAGCCTGGAACGAGAAAAGGTGGATACTGAGCTGAGCGAGAAGCGAGAACTTGTCGACAAATATCGAACTATACTGTCTTCGGAAATCAAATTAAATAAAATAATTAAGGAAGAATTAAGAGAGATAAAGGAAAATTATGGTGATGATCGAAGGACATTGATAACGGAGAAAGTTGAAGAAGTCGACGCCGAGAAGTTGATTCCGGATCACCGGGTTGTCGTTCAAATAACAGACAACGGTTTAATTAATGCTCCACGGAGAAGGAGTTATAAGACCCAGAATCGTGGAGGAAAAGGTGTCATATGCATGAATTTGGATGAGGACGATAGGGTATTTGTTGTAGCTGACAGTAACTCCAGAAACGATCTGTTGTTGTTCTCCGACCAGGACAACGCTTACCGGATAAAGACCTATAAATTCCCGTCTTTGCAGAGAGATTCCAAGGGAGAAAAGTTAGATCGCATCCTCGACTTGAACAAAGGAGAGAAAATTGCAAGTTTATTGAACGTTGGCAGCGAAATTGAAGAAGATAGTTATTGTCTGCTCGCGACCAAAGGTGGCTACGTGGTAAATAATCCTCTTGAAAATTTCTCCTCTGCTCATATTAGTGGGATAAATAGTATGAATGCCGAGAGTGGTGACGTGATTACTGATTCCACTATCGGTTATGGCGGTGGAGAAGTCATAATGGCAACCAGGGAGGGCCAGGTGATCAGATTTGATGAAGACGAGATTAGAACTACCAATCGACCCTCGAAAGGGGTTAGAGGTATGGACCTATTTCCCGGTGATCAGGTAGTTGGAATTGAATACCATAGCGAGGAAATGGCAGAAAGGAACCCCCTGTTGTTATTTGTTACTGAAAAAGGGAGGGGCAAGAAAGTTCCCCTTATTGAATTTAAGAAACAGGGACGAGCTGGCAAAGGCAACCTGGGGATTAAGCTTGAAGACGGCGATGGGTTGAAGGCCATAATGCTACTTGAGAGTGGGCAGGAAATGCTGCTTTGTAGCGAGAGAGGCAAAGCAGTAAGGTTGAATATCGATGACATCAGTCAATTCCAAAGATATGCTCAGGGCGTGAACCTGATGACTCTTGAAGAATTCGATAGGATTGCTAACACTACGACAATTTGATTGTTTGGAGGTTGTTAATGGAAGATAGTTTTCAAAGTGCTATAGAAAAGATAAAGAAAGGTACCGCAGATCTCGTTCCAGAGGAAGAGCTTGTTGAGAAGTTAAGAGTTGCAAAGGACGAGGATAGGCCGTTGAGGGTTAAACTTGGTGTGGACCCATCTTCCCCCGATTTGACCCTTGGGCACGCTGTTGTTCTTCGAAAATTACGGCAATTACAGGATTTAGGACATCAAGCCATCCTGGTGGTTGGCGATTTTACTCGCAGGATCGGTGATCCATCAGGTAGGAGTACCGCGAGGGAGATTATGGGTGCCAAAGAGATCGAAGAAAATATGAAAGATTATGAAAAGCAGGTTTTTCGAATTCTCGATCCCGAAAAAACTGAGTTCCGCTACAATTCCGAATGGCTAGGGAAGCTTAAGTTTGAAGATATTATCGAGTTGACGTCTAAGTATACTGTTGCTCGGATGCTCGAACGGGATGATTTTGCCAAAAGGTACTCGGAAAACAAGCCGATTTCGATACTGGAGTTTTTGTATCCCCTGGCCCAGGCTTACGATTCGGTGGCTGTGGATGCGGATATAGAACTTGGAGGTTCAGATCAGCGGTTCAATTTAATTGTAGGTCGGCAGATACAACGCGAGTTTGACCAGGATCCGCAGCTTGTAATGACTGTCCCTCTACTCACTGGCACCGACGGAAGTAAAGCAATGAGTCAGACCCGGGGCAATTATATCGGCATCAACGAGCCACCTGAGGAAATGTATGGCAAGTTGATGTCAATTACCGACGCGACCATGTCAGAGTATTTCAGATTGTTGACTGATAAGTCGCTTGATGATCTTGGGGATATACACCCCAAGGAGAAAAAAAAGAGACTTGCTTATGAAATTGTAAAATACGTTTACTCCGAAGTGGAGGCAGAGCATGCACAGGAGGAGTTTGAGCGAGTATTTGAGAAGAACCTAAAGCCCAATAATATTGAAGAGGTCGTCATATCGCGTGATCAAATCAAGGACGACGGAACCATCTGGATATTGAACCTGCTAGAGTTGTCGGGGTTTGTTTCAAGCAGGTCGGAGGCCAGGAGGTTGATCGATCAGGGAGGAGTTAAACTTAACGATGAGCAGGTTGAAACTGTGGACTTCGATCCTGTTATTGACGAGCCAATAGTACTTCAGGTGGGAAAGAAGAAATTCGTTAGACTTGTACCCGAAACGAGCTGAGCTGGTTTCGTTTCTTACCAAAATTACCTGGGCCTGCCCCGGGTTTTGCCCTGGGGATAAATCAGTTGGTGTTTCGTCCTCTACCTCAGCATTCAATTCACCTCGCTCATCTGAACTAAGGGCAAATATAACACCAGCCCCGAATTGAATACTGGGCTGGGTCTTCTTTTCTCCAGATCAAAGTACGAGGTGGAATTTATTTTTCTACAAGTCCCGTGCCTTGGGGGTTCTTGACTTGTTATTTTGAAGATTAATGATTGTAAAGTGTTTTCTGACTTCTATGTCAAAGTTACAGAATTATACCCTATTAATTGGGCGCACTTTCATTAGCAGGAGCAACTGAGCTTAAGTCGGATACCGGATATTGGTGTTGTAGATTAGTAAAATTCTTACAGTTTGTAACCAAATTCTCTTAGAAAATTCTTACGGTCAGTAATATCTTCTTCGTCTTCGAACCCTTTAGGCGAAACACCGTCAATTACTCCTAGTATACCTCTTCCCTGGGCTGTTTCAGTTACCACGACCTCTACATCATTGGCCGTGGCGCAGAAAATACGACAGACTTCTGGAATCATTTTGATGGAATTTAGAACGTTAATCGGGAATAGATCTTCTAGAAAAACAATGAAACTATGGCCTGCAGATATAGAAAAGGCGTTATTTTTCGCCATTTCAATTAACTTTTCGGTATTCCCTGAATAACGGACTAGGGCCGCCCCTGAGCTTTCACAAAATGCTATCCCGAACTTTGCATTCGGGGCGGAAGTGATTATGGTTTCGTGCATGTCTTCCACAGTTTTTATGAAATGGGATTGGCCAAGTATGATATTAACATCTTTCGGTTTTTCAATTTTAATAGATTTTAATTCCATCTTATATTCCTCCATATTGATATAAACACTGAAATAATTCTAGTGAAACAGCCTTCTTGACACAATGTGTTACCCTACATAGAATTCATTGTTATGAAATATCCTAGAAACCAGCATATTGAGCATTTACTTCAGATTCGGTCTGATTTTTTTAAAATCGTGAATAATTATCTTGTCGATTGCGAGTTTGTGCAAGTTAATGTACCTATTTTAACTCGGACACTTGCATGTATAAATGATATAGGGAAGGAAAAATCTTTTTATATTATCCCACCAGATTGGGGAGAGACAAAGAATCCCAAGAATCTTAGATTTGGTCCAAATGTGTGGACCTTCAATTTAATCTTTTTCTTGGTGACCGGTTTTTTGTGTTGGGTGATAGGCACTTTGCTATTATTTGGCTAGCACTTTTTGCGGTTTAGGAATCTCCTTCAATCTTCTCTTATATCCTAGGGGTTTAACATCTCAATGTCTGGTAATACATTTAATGAACGAACAGATAGAACTGGGACCAACTCCCTTAAATGGGATTATCGAAAGGAAGTATTTGGTCGAGAAGATATCCTACCCATGTGGGTAGCTGATGCCGACTGGCCCACTGCTCCATCTGTCGTAGACGCGATTGTTGATCGGGCCAAGCATGGTGTTTTTGGCTATACAAAAACTGGGGACCATGCTGATCGCCTGGTTATTAACTGGTTGGAAAATAGATATGGATGGGACGTCGATCGAGAATGGCTGGTTTACACTAATGGCGTGATTCCTTCGTTAAGCATGGCAATTCGCGCTTTTACTCACTCTGGAGAGGGTGTAGTTTTACAACCACCCGTTTATTATCCTTTCTACGAGGTAGTAAATAAGAGTGGGGCTAAAGTCGTGAAGAACGTTCTTCATTTGGATCAGGGCCGCTACACTATGGATTTTGAGGACCTGGTTGATCAGTGTGTGAATAGTTCCAAGGCTTTACCTATCAAACCAGAGCCCAAGATTATGTTACTCTGTAATCCTCACAATCCCGTTGGCAGGGTGTGGACAAAACAGGAACTAACAAAGTTGAGTGATATCTGTGTCAAGAACGACATCTTGCTAATTTCTGATGATATCCACGCTGAATTCGTCTATGGTGATAACAAGTATACGCCGGTTCCCGCGCTGGGCGAAGAAATTTCGGATAATTCTATAACTTTGATCTCCCCAAGTAAGGCATTTAACACTGCGGGTTTGCCCGCTGCAGTGACAGTAATACCCAATAAGAAGATAAGAAAGACTTTTCAAGATACCAGTTCAAAACTGCTAGGTAGTCCGAGTATATTCGGCCTCGAAGCGCTGAAAGCGGCCTACTCCGAGGGTAATGAATGGCTGGATAGTCAACTGAGTTATCTGAAGCAGAACATAGACTATACCGTGCAGACGGTAAACAACGAGATTCCCGGAGTGCATGCAATCGAGCCGGAAGGTACTATGTTAGTCTGGCTAGATTTCAGGGGGTTGAAGCTCAACGAAGAGGAGCTGGAGGACCTGTTGGTTGGTGAAGCTAAGGTAGGCTTGGACTTAGGCAGGTGGTTTGGAACTGGTGGTGAGGGGTTCGCAAGAATTAACGTTGCATGCTCGAGGGAAACCCTAAAAGAAGGTCTTCTGCGGATCAAACGGGCTGTGAGAGATATCAGTTGTAGTTAGCTAATCGGTTTTCGCCATTTCCTTCATCCTTTTATTAGTTGTGTTTACGAATTCTTCAGCTATTCCCGGGGCGTTCGTAAACAAGCTTACAACCAGAAATAGGAAGACCGTTACTCCAAATCCCCAGACCGACGGCCACCAGCCAAGTGGGTGAAACCCTTTTGCGTACATGACTCCCGTAATTATTCCGCCTGCAACCATCGAAGTTAAGGCTCCTGCCCCAGTACCTTGCTTCCAAAAGAACGCACCTATGAGAGCCGGCGCTGTTACCAGAAGGCCGCCGGAAGCCATGCTTGAAAGGACAGCAATTAGACCGGGCTGTACCCACGCGAACACCACCGTAGCCCCTAGCAATAAAGGTATAAATAGTTTTCCCGAAAATAGTTCCAACTTTTCGGATATGGATGGTTTAAAGTTGTGGACTATGTCTCTGGATACGGCTGAACTTAGCGTTAGGATAATGGAACCTAGTGTCGACGTAGCTGCGGCGAAGATACCGATGAATATAATTAACCCCAGGGCAGTTGGAATTTTAGTCAATAGGACGGGCATTGCTTTGTCAGGGTTTGTTAACCCCGGTAAGAGGTTTGCTGCTTGTAGACCAAATAGAGTGCTAATAATCGTGTATATGAAGCCAAATATGGAAAAGTAAATTATCATACGTTTGATGCTGGATACTTTGTCGGGAATAAACATTCTTTGGGAGACTTGAGGGTTGGTGAGGGCGAAAAATGCCCAGGGTAGTGCCAGACCGATGAATAATCTGGGGTTCCAGTTGAGCTTGAGCAAGTTCGAGTTTTCCGTTGTTATTGTCGTGAAGAATCCTGATGGAGAGCCGAAAAAATGGTAGAATAGGAAAAACAACGCAAAAAGCGAAGTTGTAAGCATTGTTATAGCTTGAAAGGCATCGGTCCAGGATACGGACCGCATCCCTGCCCAGAGTGCAGAGAAGCCGGAAAAAGCGGCCATCAGTAATACTCCGGCCATATAAGGAATATCGCCTCCGGTTAAGCCTTCAACTAAAAAGCCTATTCCCATAAGTTGAACTGCCGCATAAGGAATCAACATGACGAGAAAAATCGCTGCGGAAACTATCCCAACCCACCGGCTTTCATAGCGATTTGCAAGAAGCTCTGAGGGGGTGACGAAGTCGTACTTGTTACTCGCCAGCCAGAACCGTGGAGCGAATATGGCTAGCAGCAGGACGGTGAACATCAAATACGTCATCTCGAAGCCTAGTGCTCCGACCCCAGATTGATAAGTCAGCCCAACTAACCCCACAAGCATGAAAGCACTATACGTGGTTGCGCTGTAAGTCATCCCCGAGATAAATCCACCTAGGCGCCTTCCACCTATAAAGTATTCGGCGATCCCTTCGCCAAGTCCGCGTTTGGCCAGGAAGGCTATACCGGTGGCAATTGAAATCCAGATAATTAGTGATATCCAAACGTAGAGCTGGCTCATTGCTTTTTTCCCCAAGTCTTATTCACGGTGATGATTCCAGAGATAATGACCATGAGAGTCAACGCCGACCAAAACAGGTAACAACCGAAGAAATTATCGATGTCTTTTAACATGTGGAATGGTACGAAGTAGTCTAAAGCAGCAAGTATCAGTGCGAGCGCTAAGAAAAGACGTCCACTCATAGATATCACCTTTCACCTCAATGGATTACCATAGAATTATACAGCTATTAACTGTATTATCCAATGAACACTTAGGCCTTAGTTATGCGATTCTCTTCTGTACGGACAAAGTCTTAGTACGATTACAAGACAAATTATCAAAATTAGCCGAAAAAGCCCTCCAGCTTGCTGGGGGGATGAATCGGCTGGTTTACCTCCAACAACCAGCTCTCGGTTGCAAAATCAATAACTCAATTAACCTAAATCATCTTCGAGAACGGGTCAAAATCGCATAAATTTGGTAAATATTGAATACTAAATATTTTCTGTTATAATCAACCTAATACAACCATGAAATACGTTAACAAGTCGTTAGAAAGATCTATTGCGTTGATGAACTTGTTTGAGGACAAGTCTTCTAAGCTCACGGCTAGCGAAATCGCTGACGAGTTAGGGACCAGTCCTGGGGCCCTGTATCCTATAATTCACACACTGATGAGACATGGGTACCTGATGAGGGACAAAAAAAAGAATTTCAGCTTGGGATTGGAATTTTTAAGCAAAGCCAACTTTGTACTTCGAACTCAACACTTGAGGACGATGACGGAGCCTCTACTTGAGGACCTTGCCGAGAGATTTAAGGGCACTGCCCATCTAGCTGTTCTACAGAACGGAGAAGTTCTGTATC
The DNA here is from genome assembly GCA_964614065.1 of uncultured Thermotogae bacterium. Classification (GTDB taxonomy): domain Bacteria; phylum Bipolaricaulota; class Bipolaricaulia; order M55B111; family M55B111; genus M55B111. The sequence continues at coordinate 29,269 of CAZTJJ010000009.1, read as the reverse complement.
TGGGTAGGGTAGAAGGTGATGGGGATCACTCAGATGGAAAGATGGTTGGTTATAAAGCTACTGCTTACGAAAGGACACTGGGAAGGGTGTTATTAGCATACCTGCCTACCGAGGATCTGGATAATTATTTTGTAGAGACTCTGTCAAAGGCACCTGAGGGTGCCGAACCGGTAAGTAAGGAAGAATTGAGGCAGGATTTAGATGACATTGTAAAAAAAGGATATGCGTTAAACAGAGGGAAACTTGGTAAAACCTTAACCTGTGTTGGGGGTCCTGTTAGAGATAGCGAAGGAGAAGTTGTTGCAGCAATTGGCTTCTCACTAGACGAGACCGAATGCGCGGAAGATTTTATCAGCCAAATCACTTCGGGGATCCGTGAAACGGGTTTGCAAGTTTCTAAGAAACTCGGTTATAGTCCTTAGTGCCTCTTCTGCCTAACTCCTAGAGTCGCCTCGAGTTTACACCGTTGGTATTTTTTAGCTGGACTTTTCTTTTAGTTTTTTCCAGACTTTTTCCGGTGTGAAGGGTGCTTCGGTTAGAGTAATTCCTGTAGCATCTCTTACGGCGTTTGATATCGCTGGGATCGCGCCATTGATTCCTATTTCGCCGACGCTTTTTGCTCCCATGGGACCAGTTGGTTCAGAGGATTCAACCAGGATAACCTCGATCTCGGGGATGTCTTCTGCATTAGGAATTTTGTAGTCAAAAAACGATGGATTGATCATCGTTCCAGAGTCATTGAATTCCATTTGTTCGGTTAAGGCGTATCCAATTCCATTCACAATTGCGCCTTCCATTTGACCTTCCGCCAGATTGGGGTTGATCGCTGTACCGCAGTCAACCGCGGCTACGTACTTCAATATTTTTATTTCACCTGTTCGTGTGTCCACTTCTAATTCCACAAAATGTGCGGAAAATGGTGGCGGAGATTCTTCCGGTACCTCAGAAGCGGAAGCCTCGATTTGTTGTTGGTCCGTTTCCAGCTTGCTAGAAGTAGATAAAAGTGCTATTTCTGATAGCTCGAATGTCTGGTTCGAACTCACGATTTGTCCTTCATGGATTGATAAATCTTCGACCCTCAGATCGTAATATTCCGCGGCCATGGTCAAAATCTTTGACTTGACTTTGCCCGCCGCTTTTTTGACGGCGTTTCCGGAGACGTAAGTCGTACTAGACGCGTATGCACCTGAGTCAAATGGGGTAAAGTCTGTATCCGAGGAATAGACAACGATTTTGTCCAGATCCACGCCTAGCTGTTCTGCTGCTATCTGGCCCAGGACTGTGTCGCTGCCAGTCCCTAGGTCGGTGGCACCCACGTACAGATTAAACGAACCGTCTTCATTTAACTTCAGCCGAGCTGCTGCAAGGTCGACTAAGGGTATTCCAGAGCCCTGCATATTAATGGTCACACCAAAACCCCGCGCTTTGTCTTCGTTTTTCTGACTTTTTTTTACCTGTTTACGATTCTTCCAACCGATTTCCTTTGCTCCTAGGTCGATACATTTGTTCAGTTTGCAACTGTGAATGTATTGCACTATTCCTTCTCTTCCTTCTCCTAACTTTTCAAATATCGGGGACGTTTCTCCCTCTCGTATATGATTCAACTTTCTTATCTCTAGAGGATCCATGCCGGTTTCTTCGGCAAGCTTATCGATCGCCACCTCTAAAGGAAAGTAACCCTGAGGGGCCCCGTAACCGCGATATGCTCCCGAGATAGGTAAGTTTGTATACACTGCATCGCCAAAGAAGTGAATGTTTGGGGCTTTGTTGTATAGGGGCAGAGTCTTACTGCCCACGTTGGAGAGAACGGTTAAGGCATGAGTTCCATACGCGCCGGTATTGCTTAGAGCTTCCATAGTTATTGCTTGTAACTTTCCATTTCGATCGGCACCTAGAGTGACCTCTACTTCTATGGGGTGTCGGGTCCTCGAGGATCTAAATTCTTCTTCTCTTGTGTACCTTACTTTCACTGATTTTTTGGTTCGCAGGGCAATCAAAGATACAATGTCTTCCAGCAATACTTCTTGTTTTACACCAAAAGCCCCTCCTACTCTTGGTTTAATAACTCTGATTTGTCTAATTGGAATGTCTAATATTTTTGATACGATTCTTCTAACGTGGAAAGGAACCTGGGTGCTTGTGTGAATTATTAATCGGTCTTGAGGATCTAATTGAGCAACTGAGATGTGGGGTTCTAGTGGTGCGTGTTGCGCAAACTGGGTACTGCACTTCTGTTTTACCACGATGTCAGACTTGTTTATTATCTCTTCTGGATTCCCGATATTAATATCTACGTGGGCGGCAATATTTTTTTGTGGATCATATACGCCGGTGGAGCTTTCCTCGTCGTGAATAGTCACGGATGATTTTCTAGATTCTTTGGGGTCGAGAATGGGCTCCAGTTCGTTGAACTCCACTTCTATTGCTTCCAAGCCCTTCTCAACTGCATCCCATGACCTGCCTGCAACTGCTGCTACACGATCACCGACATATCTCACTTTGCGATCAAACATGTATGCATCATAGGGGGAGGGTTCGGGATAGCCCTGACCAGCTGTCGTGTAAGGAACTCTGGGGACGTTACGGTGATGCAGGATTAACTCGACACCGGGAATATTTTCAGCCTTCGACGTATCGATATTCGTGATTTCCCCATGAGCTATGGGACTGGACAAGATTTTTGCTACAAGGTCTGTTTGGCGATGAAGGTCGTCTGTGAAGACTTTCTTACCGTTTACCAGTGCCTCGCCGTCAACTTTCTGAAGGTTTTTGTTGACTACATCAAAGCGTTTTTTCTGCTCAGACATTTTCCTGCTTCTCCCACTTTTCTGCTGCCCTTTTGATTGCCTGAATTTGTTTAACATAACCCGTGCAACGGCAGATGTTACCATCGAGAGCTGCTTTTATTTCCCGTTTAGTGGGATCGGGATTGCTTGACAGAAGGGAATAGGCGCTAATTAGCATTCCCGGTATGCAGAACCCGCACTGAACCGCTCCCATATCGAGGAAAGATTGTTTCAGTTTTTCGGCAAGCTCGTCGTTTAACCCTTTTACTGTTTTGATATCATTGCCACGGGCCTGCGCAGTAAACATCGTACATGAAGTCATGGCTTTCCCGTCAACAAGTACCATACATGCACCACAATCACCTGTTTTACACCCTTCTTTTACGCTTGTGTACCCTGCGTCTCGTAATGAGTCTAAAAGAATTTCGCCGGGTTCTATTGAAAATCTCTTTTCCTCTTCGTTTATAGTCAGTTTAATGTCCATTATGTAATTGGTTGATGATGTTTGTTATTGCGTCTTCTGTCATTTTTTCTACTTGGACGGAGCGATATTCCTCGCTTGCCTTGTGGTCTCCTGAGATCTCGACTGCTGAGCGGGCAATCTGTCCGATCCGTTTAGGAGATATTTTACATGTTTTTTCGTCTTTGAGGGATCTCTCAGCTTCCTCTACTCTGCTTGCCAATGAAGGCCTTGCCCCTACTGCCAACCGGGCTTTTGCGATGTGTTCATCTTTGGTGCTGATACTACAGGCCAGATTTAGGGTAGCTATGTCGAACTCAGATCTAGAAAACTTGAAAAACTCCGCTCTGGTTGTTTCCTTCACCCGCAATTTGATCCTTATTCCGGTAATAATTGCCTTTTGAAGTGTTGATCTAAAGCTCTGATTGTAAATTGCATCAATCGGTTGACATCCGGTTGCACCGTTGTAGTATTCTATCTCTGCATCTAAAACTAGCAGGATGGGAATCACGTCGGACCAGGGAAATGGTCTAACTATAGAGCCACCCAAAGTGGCTGCATTCCGGATTGGATAGCTACCGATCTTTTCCAGGCTTTTCGGCAAAAAACCATTGGTAAGATCGTTCAACTCTTGGCTCTCGACGAGTTCTTGGATTTTGACGGTAGACCCAATAGTTATCGTTTGTAAGTCTTCCTTGACATTTATTCCAACCTGATTTAGCTGTAACCTGTTAAGATCGATCAGTTCTACAGGTTGTTTCGAATTTGATAAGGCTAGGGCCGTTCCCCCCGCTATAAGGTAAGTCCGGCCCTCTCGATTGCGCAGAGAGTGTGCTTCATGGAGAGAGCCGGGATAATGGTAATTTTGGACGTTCTGTAGCATCTACAATTTATTATTCCTTAGGTTCGTCCGGCCATGGTCCTTTTACGTTTTCGAAAGCCCACTGAATTGTCCACAGTTCGTCGTGAGATGACCATTCTCCTCCCCTCAAGCGTTGAATTCCCTGACGATCCTTCATTGGGCCTATGAACGGATCAAACGTAACCCTGTCAGCCTTCATCTGATCCATTCTCTTCATAATGAGGTCGTATACGCTTATTTTACCAAGAAACGGATCGGTGGCTGACTTTGACTTTAGCTCGTCAACGTACTTTGGATTTACTGTCATGCCTCTTTTTGCACCAAGTTCAGCAGCGTCCTCTTTTAGTAGCCACCAGTAGTCTACGTTTTGCAAGTTTTCGTTTGTATATACGCCGTAGTACACCTTGTA
>CAZTJJ010000009.1:14777-24652 GCA_964614065.1 uncultured Thermotogae bacterium | reverse complement strand
ACAAACTTGTCAATTGTGGACTCCACGTCCGGGGGTAATACATTTTCAACGTAGAAGGTTTCAAGCCACGGGAAAAGGTCATCAGCGTATTTTCTGCCTACGTCGTGGCCCTGCGAATAGCCGTAATCACCGATTGGGCCTACGTAAATAAAACCTGCTTTTAACTTGTCCGCATCCGCGGCCTGTCCAACGCTAAACATAAAGCTCAATGCGACGACCAACACAAGTAGAAGAGAAAACAATCTTTTCATATCTAAGACCTCCATTTAGTAAGATTGCCGGGTCACAAGATCTATGGAAGTAGTCTTCGCATTTATTGCACGAAGGTAAAAACTCCCAGATCCTATTACTGGCATTATACACAATTTCATAAATCAATGACAGCAACAATTATGTATGTTTAGGAACGATGTTAGATCTCTTGGTTTAAGGTTGGAATTTTTTCGCGTTGATAGCACGTATAATTACACTTTGTCATTTCTCCCCCCTCACGTAAGGTTCCATTAATGCGTTGGGTTCCTGGGTGAAAGTCCTTCTGGAACCGATTGCCAGCGCGACTAATGCCAAAATGGCGAAGGCGTAAGGCATCATTTTCAGTAATTGAGGAGGAACCCAGGGCTGAAGTCGGTAAGATAGATGAATCAATGCACCAAATAGGTATGCTCCAACCAAACCTCTTCCCGGTTTCCAGGCTGCGAAAATCGTTAATGCTATAACCAGCCACCCCATACCCCCGGTCATTTCCTGAGTCCAGGCCGGCCTGTAGGCGATGGAGAGATAACCACCACCTAAACCGGCAAGAACACCACCAAATAACACGCATAGGTATCTTACTTTCCAGACGTTTATTCCCGCTGAATCTGCTGCCGCCGGGTTTTCGCCCACTGACCTGATTGTTATACCAATAGAGGTCTTGAAAAGCACGTAAGAGAGTATTGGGGTCAGAACAATCCCGATATACACGATCGGGCTCTGATTGATAAAAAGTATTTTACCCAGATATGGAATATCTTTGAGTAAAGGAACGGTAACGTTGGGGATTGTGGCGCCTAAAGGTTTACCTTCAAATCCCTTCCCGAACAGGCCGGAAAGCCCAAGCCCGAACATGGTCAAGGCCAGCCCGGAGACTACTTGGTTTGCGCGCAGGCTGATACTTAAAAAGGCGTGGATAAAGGCTGCGAGCCCTCCCGCGATTGCTGCTATAAGCATACCTAACCATGGATTACCAGTTATGAAAGCTGTGGCGAATGCACTAATTGCTCCCATGATCATCATTCCTTCGACTCCCAGATTCACTACGCCCGATCTTTCGGTGTATATTTCTCCCAGAGTACCCAACAGTAACGGGGTGCCGTAGGCAAGAGCTCTGCTTAAAATACCTATTATCCAGCTAGTGACCATTAAGCTTTCCTCCACTCGATTTTGTAATTCATTAATATCTCACTGCCAATTAAAAAGAATAATATTAATCCGTTGAAGACGTCAGTTATTTGAAAGGGTAAGCCGATAGAAACCTTCAACGCGTCCCCGCCCGAGAAGATGGCTCCAAAGAAGAACGCAGTTAGAATGACAGCTAATGGGTTCTTCCGGGCGAGCCAGGCCACGATAATTGCGGTATATCCGTATCCTAAGGATAACTCCGATGGGTTTCTGAGCATATGGTGAATTCCAGCGATTTCGCCGACACCAGCCATTCCCGCCAGACCGCCGGAGAAAAACATAACCAGGATAGTTGTTTTAACATAGCTCATCCCTGCAAACCGGCCGGCTGAAGGATTACTTCCCAGGACTTTTATCTCATAACCCGGAGTGGTTTGATTGATGAGTATGTAAATAAGTATGGCCGCGAGAACGCCTATGACCAGGGTTAACCAGTGAACGTGGGTAGTTCCAATTGTTGAAAGTCTGGCAGCCTGTGGAAATTTATCCGTGTAGGGGAACCCCCATTGATGCTCACCTTTCCAGGGCCCCTGGACCAAGAATAGCACGAAGTTAATTGCTATATAGTTCATCATCAAGGTGGTAATTACGTCGTTAATCCCAAGCTTGCTTTTCAGTATAGCAGGAATTAACCCCCATGCCGCGCCGGCGAGAAAGCCGAAAAAGAACATGGCCGGGATCATTAAAGGTTTTGGAACCGGACTGAACAAAGCAACCCAGGTGGCAGCGATGGTTCCCAGCAGTAGTTGGCCCTCGGCTCCAATGTTCCAGAATTGTGCTTTGAATGCGATGGCAAGCCCTACACCCGCTAGTAAGAGTGGAATTGCCCTGCGTATTGTCTCTGATAATTCGTATGTTCCTCCAAATGCTCCGGAGAACAAAGCTCTGTAAGCTACGATGGGATTTGTCCCGTAGGCCCAAAATACGAAGCTTGCTACTAAGAATGCTGATAATAGAGCAAGAAAGGATACGCCGATAATCACTAATCCTGAGGGATTGGGTCGTTCTGTAATTTTTATTGGTAGACTTTTTCCCATTTCTTATACCTGATCGTGAGTGATTTGTTCTATTCTAGTACCTGCCATCATCATACCCAATTCGCTTCTGGTTGCCTCTTCTCTATTCACTAAACCCATAAGCTGACCTTCGTAGATGACGGCAATTCTGTCGCTGAGGGAGGTAATTTCGGTGAGGTTTTCTGAGATCAATAGAACTGCTACTCCGTTCTCTCGTTGTGTTAGGAGAAGGTTTCGTATTTGTTCAGCTGCACCCACGTCTAGCCCATAAGTAGGGTGAGAAGCAATGATCAATTTTGGTTCTAATGATACTTCTCTTGCCAGGATTAGCTTCTGTATGTTTCCCCCTGAAAGTAAGTTTGCCGGAGTGTCGGGCCCGGGGGCTTTCACGTCGAATTGCTCGATGAGTTTTTGTGCGTGTTCTTTGACGGCTCTGTAGTTGATAAAAATACCCTTGGAAAAAGGAGGTTTCCGATAGCTTTTTAGAATAACGTTGTCGTTTAAAGTAAGATTGCCCACTATTCCTTGATTAATGCGGTCCTCGGGTATGAATGTTACCTGTGAATCGATTATCGAGCGCGGGGACGCGTTGGTTAAATTCTTGCCATCTATGAAGACTTTGCCTGAAGTGGCTTTCCGCAGTCCGGATAAAACTTCGGCCAGTTCGCGCTGGCCGTTACCTGCAACGCCCGCTATGCCAAGAATTTCTCCTTCGTGAAGATCGAAGGATAAGTTGTTTATTGCTTTGATACCTTTGTCATTGAAAGCGGAAAGATTACCGACCTCAAGCACTTTGTCTCCCCTATCGACCGGTTTTCTCTCCAGGTCAAAGAGGACTTCGCGTCCTACCATCTTTTTAGATAGTTCACGTTTGTTAGTGGACTCCTTCTTCAGCGTGTCCACGACCCTGCCGTCTCGTAAAACAGTTATGTATTTGCTAATGGCCATTACTTCATCCAATTTGTGACTGATAAATATTATTGTTCTCCCCGAGGACGCCATATCCTGAAGGACCTGGAATAGACGCTCGGTTTCTCCTGGGGTTAGAACTGAGGTTGGTTCGTCCAGAATTAAAATCTCGGCCCCTCGGTACAGAGCTCTCAGAATTTCAACACGCTGTTTTTCGCCTGCTGATAGTTGCCATATCTTCGCTCGAGGGTCCACGTCCAGACCGTATTGAGCCGCCAGTTCCACTAGTTTTCGCTCGATCTCCTTTGTTGGCCTCATTGTGCTTGCGGTTTTAAGACCAAGAGCTATGTTTTCTATAACTGTGTGGCTGGAAACTAGTTTGAAATGTTGATGTACCATTCCAATTCCAAGCTCAATTGCTTTTGTAGGAGAGTCGATGATTTTCTCCTGGCCCCGGAGATATATTGTTCCTTCTTCCTGTTCGTACAGGCCGTAGAGTACGTTCATTAACGTTGTTTTTCCCGCTCCGTTTTCACCGAGGAGGGAATGGATTGTACCTTCTTCTATATCGAAGGATACGTGATCGTTAGCAAGAACGTCGGGAAATTTCTTTACTATGGAGTCAAAGCGAATTAGCGAGGTATTATTTTCTGACATTGTGATGTTATCGAAACTAAGTGCTGATGGACTGAGCCTCCTGGATCAGTAATTCGATTTTGATGCCTTTAAACTGAGCCGCTGGACCTAGGTTGAAATCAGTCTATTATAGATGCGGCTATTTTTCAAATAAATGGAGCTCACTCGATGGTCTCTTCTGCTGGTCGTCTTTTTGACAAAGCACTTTGGTAGAAGTTAAACTATGAGATAATTCTATCTTTTAAATTAACGGATGGTAACTTGAAATATTTATACTTTCTCTACAATAATGAACTTTTCTGGGTATTTATTATAACTGTATATGCGCTGGCAGTAACTGTATTTACCAAATACCCTTACAGGTGGATGCGAGAAGTCGGGCTGGAAAAGAACGTATCCGTTTACTATAACCGGAAGATTGTTCACATGTTTGCAGGAGGCGTCGCTCTTTTCGCCGTACCCTTTGTATTTACAGATGGCAAGTTTCCTTTTCCTTACATCTATCCTTTGATCGTTGGTTCGTCTCTTGCTATTCTTACTCTTATTCCTCATCTGACGGGCAACCTAATTGAGTCTGTTCAGGTGGACAAGAACGAAAACGAGGTTCACTTTTGTTTGATGTGGGGACTCTCTGTTTTTGTCTTATGGATTGTATTTGACAACCCATGGATCGCAATTATACCACCCCTGTTTATGGCATTTGGTGACGGTATAACGGGTGTAGCGCGAAATTTGATGTACAAGCGAAGAACTAAGAGCCCCATCGGCAACGTCTTTATGCTTGCTTTGTGTGCTCCCCTTGGTTTTTTTCTGGCCGCCAGAGGGGATATTGCCCTATGGGGATTGATAGCTGCGGTGGTCGCTTCCTTTTTGGAAAGATATGAGTTTGGGCCAATCGACGATAATATCCTGATTACTGTGAGTGCATCTTTGGTATTATATATTGGCCACTTGGTCGGCCCGATAATTTGATAGAAAAATTTCCTTTCTTGAGCAAGCACACATGCTTTGCTTGAATGAGGGGAGTCTGTTGCAAAAACCTTTAAGCGTGGTTACCATCGCTATCGGGTAAATCTATGGGCGCGTTAAAATTGATTGAGAATATCCATACGCTATTTACGGCAAATTCTTATGGGACTGAATTAAACCACGCTTACGTCCTGATAGATGATAACGTAATCGAGGAGCTTGGTGAAGGCACATACGATGGAGAAGTTCCGGATAAGGTCTACGATGGTAGCCATAAAGTCATGATTCCCGGCTTGGTAAATACCCATCATCATCTCTATCAAACTCTGTTTAGAAACTTCAAACCGGCAAACAACTCTAAATTATTTGATTGGCTTACTACTCTTTACGACCGATGGGAACTCCTGAATCACGACGCTATATATTCCAGTACTATGATAGGATTGGCGGAACTGTTATTAAGTGGCGTAACCACTACAAGTGACCATCTGTATGTCTTTCCTGGTGGTAACAACGATTTTTTTGACACCGAGGTCGAAGTAGCTGAGCGGGTGGGAATTAGATTTCATCCCACCAGGGGAAGTATGTCGCTTTCCAGGGAAGAGGGTGGACTACCTCCGAAAGAAGTGGTGCAAACGGAGGAGGAAATCCTCTCGGAGTACGAACGGGTGATAGATGAGTTTCACGATCCAGACAGGTTTTCCATGATTCGGGTTGCCCTGGCACCATGTTCTCCGTTCTCGGTTTCGGAAAAGTTAATGCAGGAAACGGCGGAGATGGCCAGAAAGCACAGGGTCTTGCTTCATACTCATCTGGCCGAGACGGAGGATGAAAACGACTTTTGTTTGGAAAAAGTTGGATTACGACCTGTCGATTATATGGAGAAGCTGGGATGGCTGGGTAACGATGTCTGGTTTGCCCACCTGGTTCACCTAACCGATGATGAGATCGTCAAGTTGTCCAAAGCTCGGGTGGGGATGTCTTACTGTCCGTCTTCAAATATGAGACTTGGCTCGGGTATCGCTCCGGTGACAAAGATGAAAGGGACAAACCTCAATATAAGTGTTGCCGTTGATGGCAGTGCAAGTAACGATAGCTCTAACATGATAAAAGAACTGCGCCAGGGACTTTTGCTGCAACGAGTGGAATACGGAGCAGATGCAATATCCCCCAGAGATATGTTACGGTTTGGCAGTATTGGAGGCGCCAGGGTGCTTGGCCGCCAGGATGAAATCGGATCGATAGAGCCCGGCAAGGCAGCTGACCTGGTTATGGTGGATTTGAACCGCCTTGAGTTCGCCGGTGGCCTGTCTGACCCCGTCTCTTTGTTGTTGATGTGCGACACTAAAGGAGTAGATTTTACCATGGTCAATGGAGAGGTATTGGTTCACGGAGGCAATCTAATGGATGAAAGTATTCTCGAATTTGTACCCAAACAGAACGAAATAGCGGCAAGATTCTATTAACAGATTGGAAAAAATCATGGAGAACGTATGAGGGCAGATAAAGGTCGCTTTTCAAATCAACTGTCTAATGGCGGTCCAGTGGGACAAGGCATGAATAGAGTTGACGCAAGGGATAAAGTAACCGGTGACGCCAGGTTCGTCGACGATCTATCTCCCCGTGGTGTTCTGACAGCTACGGTGATTCGGAGTACAGTGCCAAGCGCTAAGATCATGTCTACAAACTTTGACCAGTTGCCCTCCATTGATGGTGTTGAAGCGATTGTGACAGCTAAAGATATACCTGGTGAAAACCTGATTCCTGTGATAGAAGATGATCAACCTGCGCTGGCCAAGGAAGAAGTAAGATACGATGGTGAGCCCATAGCTCTTGTAGCGGCTGAGGGTAAACGCATTGCGGGGAAAGTTCAAACTGCTGTTGAAATAGAATATGATCTGCGGGAGCCAGTTCTAGATCCTTTGGATGCGTTGAAATCAACCAGCCCAGTTGTTGCTCAACCTAAGTTTAGCGAAGCTGGAAACTTGTTTGACGAGTTGACCATCGATAAAGGTGACGTTGAAAAAGCTTTTAATTCTACTCCCATTATCATTGAACGAGAGTACCGAACTGGTTACCAGGAACACGCTTACATGGAACCTCAGGGGGTTATAGCTATACCGGCCTCCAATGGAAGTATCGAAATCCAGGGGAGCATGCAATGTCCCTATTACGTGAGAAACGCAGTATCAACTGTGCTGGATATGCCCCTGAACAAGGTGAATGTAGTTCTTACCACGACGGGCGGTGCTTTTGGCGGAAAGGAGGACGTACCCTCCCAGTTGGGGGCATATGCTGCCTTGTTAGCGGACGCATCCGGTGAACCCGTGAAATTAGTTTACGATAGACGCGAGGACATTAAGGCTACCAGTAAACGTCATCCATCAATCGTAAAATATGAAACCGCCGCGGATCGACATGGAAAACTAGTTGGTGTCAAGGTCGATATTTACCTTGATTCAGGAGCTTATCAAACTCTTTCGCCGGCGGTTCTATGGAGATCGCTTGTCCATGCGACCGGTCCATACACGGTTCCAAACGTTGAGATTGTTGCTAGGAGCGTGGCAACCAACAAAGTGCCAAACGGTGCATTTCGGGGTTTTGGTAGCCCTCAGGTCATCTTTCCTTACGAATCTCAGATTGAGTTATTGGCGGAAAAGTTAGAGTTAGACCCCATGGACGTAAGGAAAAAGAACGTTGTGCGGAGGGGGGATCGTACAGCGACGGATCAGAAACTTGAGAAAAGCGTTGGGGCCGTCGAGACGTTGACAAGAGCACGGCAAGTTGCCAATTGGAGTACTGTTAAAAGCGAGTATTCTTCGTGGAACGAGAATCATCATAAGATAAAAAAAGGAATTGGTGCTTGTGCCGTTATGTATGGCGTGGGGATGGGAGGATCTGCTCCTTTTCTGGACAAGGCAGGAGCGTATCTAAAGCTTGAATCAGACGGGTCTCTAACAGTTGCCGTAGGTAACACAGAGATGGGGCAGGGAGCTGAAACAGTGCTTACTCAAATTGCTGCTCAGTCGTTGGGAATAAAAATCCAAAATGTTAACTTCACAGAAGTCGATACCTCCCGAGTGCCGGACAGTGGCCCAACAGTTGCTTCCAGAGCCACCACCATGTCCGGGAACGCAATTATCGATGCTGCTAATAAGCTAAAGCCTCGAATCAAGCAGGTTGGACGTAACATTTTGGACTGTAAATCAGTCTCAATTGCAAATGGTTACGTTATTGACGAGGACGACACCGAGCATAGAGTCGAATTGCAGGAAGTAGCTTTACAAATGTGGTCCAAAAACGTCGACATGGCCGTTGAAGGATGGACGGAGAAGGGAGTATGGAACTGGAATCCAAAGACCTCTGAAGGAGATGCGTACTTCGTATTTGCTTACGCCACTCATATTACGAAGGTCGAGGTGGATACCTTTACTGGAGAGACAAATTTGATTCAGCACGTTGCTGTCCACGATTCGGGTAAAATAATCAATCCAGTTACCGCTGCTGGTCAGATTGAGGGAGGAGCAGCTCAGGGGATCGGGTTTGCCTTGACTGAAGATCTCAAGAGCGATAAGGGGAAGTTTTTAGATCCGGATTTTACCAATTATCTTGTTCCAACCGCAGAAGACGTTCCAGACGATCTCATCGTCGAATTTGTGGAGGACGAGTACCCGGGTGGACCTTACGGTGCAAAAGGCCTGGGCGAGGTTCCGTTAATGGCAGCCCATGCTGCCGCGGTTAACGCGGTTAGCGATGCTATTGGTACCAGGTTATACAGTTATCCGGCTACCCCGGAGAAGGTGTTATTTGCTTATCTAGGTACAGATTAGCAGAACCGTTCAAAGTGTTAGAACCCCCTTCGCCTAACCATTATTTGACAAACTTTACCTCGTTTAGTATTTTTTAACTTGTAATGCTGCCAAACAGATATTTCTTTTAGAGGATATTATTGACAGAATAAGGGTTTTGGCTTTTTGAATTGAGATTGCAACCAGACGAGATATAATTCCTTACTTAGAATTTTGTTCAAGAATAGCTATCAAGTGGAGGTTTGCAAATGGCGGAAGTAAACAACAAAGTGCTAGGAAACACAATTCAACGCTGCAGAGAGCGAGACATAATCATCCCTACCTACGAGGAGATGGCTCATCCAGAGAAAATCCCCCAGAATATCAAGGACGAACTAAAGGATATAGGTCTCTGGGATCTAAATTCCAGGAATCTGTTTCGCATTACCTGGAAGAACGAACCTGTGAAGTCAGGTGGCGGTTTCGGAAAAGTAAATTATATGGAGTTTCCCAAAGAATTGACCGGAATAGATACGAGAATTATTACCCTCATAGGCAAATATTTTCCAACCGGTTCTCACAAAGTCGGAGCTACGTTTGGTCCATTAGTAGAAAAGTTGGTGCGAGGAGCATTTGATCCCACCACTCAAAAAGCCCTGTGGCCCTCAACTGGCAATTACTGTCGTGGGGGAGCTTACGACGCTGATCTCCTTGCCTGTCCGACTATAGCTGTACTTCCCGAGGGTATGTCCAACGAGCGGTTTGAATGGTTGGAAAAGGTTGGTTCCGAAATCCATGCTACGCCCGGTGTAGAAAGTAACGTATGGGAAGTGTTTGAAAAAAGTGAGGAGTTGAAAGAAAAAAGACCGGACGAAGTGGTGGTTCTCAATCAATTTGACGAAATAGGGAATGCCATATGGCATTATATAGTCACCGGTCAGGCCATAGAAGAGGTTTTTCGAGAAGTTAAAAGGGAAGATCAAACTCTCTCCGGTGTATTTTTAACTCAGGGCTCGACCGGAACCCTGGGTTGTGCGGACTATGTACGCGAGAAGTACCCGAGAGTAAAAATAGGTGCCGGGGAAGCCCTGGAGTGTCCCACCCTGCTTTATACAGG
>CAZTJJ010000009.1:0-14677 GCA_964614065.1 uncultured Thermotogae bacterium | reverse complement strand
ATCGGATCGATTAAGATGGCCAACTTCTACGAAATGGACGAACAGGATGTAATATTTACCATCGCTACAGACTCCATGGAGTTGTACCAATCCAGGCTAAAGGAAGCCAAAGAGAAGGGTGAATATACCCAATTTGACGCCGCGGAGGACTACGGCGCTTACTTAAGAGAAGTAAATATCGATCACATGCAGGATTTAACCTACTGGGACAAAAAGAGCATCCATAATTTAAAGTACTTTACCTGGATAGAGCAGCGAGGAAAGGACGTGGATGAACTTGAACGGCAGTGGTACGACGAGACCTATTGGAAAGAGAAATTCTCTTCGTACGAAAAATGGGACCAATTAATTCGGGAGTTCAACGACAAAGTCGGCCTTCTTTAGAGGGGCTTTTAACGAGAGGTTTAAGTATCTGAAGATGTTTGGCCAAATAAAACCGACCAAGAAGAAGAAAGTTAAAGTTGCCGAGCAGATAATTAAAGCAATCAAACAGGGCAAACTAAAGCCCGGGGACAAGTTGCCCTCCGAACACGAATTGGCTGAGACTATGAACGTGAGCCGCCCATCCATCAGGGAGGCCTTAAGCGGTCTTCAAGTGCTAAAAATCGTTCACACCAAGGTAGGCTCTGGAACGTACATAAGCGAATCCTTACACGAAGACAGCTTATTGGCAACCGATCTCTCCCTGATGGAAAAGAATATCGACCATCTCCACATAATTGAAGCGAGGAGAAACCTTGAAAACGCCATATTAAAGTTCGTCATAAAAAAGGCCGATGAAGCTGGAATCAACCAACTGAAAAAAGCTCTTACCAGGATGGACAAACACTCTACGGAAAAGGAATACGAGGAATACATGGACGCCGATCACGATTTTCACGAAGCTTTTGTGGAGTTATCGGATAATCCTTTGGTAGTAAAAGCTGCTCAACCGCTTTTGGCAACGATTCATGATCCATTATACAGAGAGTTTACCCATAAATATTATTTAGTAGACGATTCTAGAATTAAACGCTGTTTTAATACCCATAGAGACCTCTTAAAAGCTATCCAGGCACGCGATCTGAAAAAAGCTAAGGATTCAATAGCCGTCCATTGGGAGTTAATGGAGGACGCCCTGGAGAGGTCGGGGGAAGAATAGCTCCAAGGAGGGGGAAAACATGGAAAGTGACGAAAAGATCTTGACGGTAGTAGCGTTAGGCGGAAATGCAATATTGAAGCCGGGACAGGAGGGGACTGCCCAAGAACAGCTCGAAAACGTCAGGGAAACTACCGAACAACTCGCTGCGATGGTTCTATCCGGCGAGTACAAAATTGTCGTATCTCACGGTAACGGTCCTCAGGTGGGGAATATTTTGTTACAGAACGAGCTTGCCAAGGAAGAAGTACCGTCTCTGCCTCTGGATATGTGTGGAGCCGAGAGCCAGGGCTTGATCGGATATATGCTTTCCCAGTGTTTAGATAATATCTTCAATCAAAATGGTCGCGGAGATATTCCCGTAGCCACCGTTTTAACCCAAACTCTAATTGATGCAGAAGATGAAGCATTTGAGGACCCTTCCAAACCCGTAGGTCCTTTCTATACAGAAGAAGCTGCCAGAAAACTGGAGACCGAGAAAGGCTATGATATTATAGAAGATGCGGGAAGGGGATATCGAAGGGTTGTTCCTTCTCCAAAGCCGGTAGCCATCGTTGAAAAAGAGCCGATCAAGCAATTGCTCGATGCCCATACGGTTGTCATTGCATCAGGTGGAGGTGGAGTGCCTGTGGTAAGGGCAGGATCGAGACTTGTGGGCAAAGAAGCAGTGATCGATAAGGATTTGGCCACAGAGCAGCTCGCCCAGGACGTGGAAGCGGAAGTTTTGTTGATTTTGACCGACGTAGAATACGTTTATTTGAATTACAATACCCCGGACGAAAGACCGCTAAAAGAGGTAACTGCAGAGGAGATGAAGGCGTACGTTGAGGATGGCCAATTTGCTGAAGGTTCGATGAATCCCAAAGTAAAGGCCGGTATAAAATTTGTGGAATCTGGAGGCAAACGGGCAATTATAACGTCATTAAACAGAGTACTTGATGCTCTAGATGGTAAAACAGGAACGACGATAACCAATTAACGGGAGGAAAAATGTCTAATACACAACTGAGAGGTAGAGATTTTTTAACCTGGTTGGACTTTACAAGAGATGAGATTGATGCAATATTAGACGCTGCCCACGATTTGAAGCGCAGACATATTCGTGGGGAGCTGCAGACAAATGTTCTGACTGCCAAGTCCCTGTTCATGTTGTTTTATAATACTTCGTTGAGGACGAGAAACTCTTTTGAGGCGGGTATGACTCAATTGGGTGGGCATGCACATTTCTTACAGCCCGGAGCAGTCTATACTCCGGCACTAAAAGGTGAGGAGGAAGCTTATTCCACCGAGAGAGTGAGTGACGTAGCCAGGGTACTTTCCGAGATGGGGGATGCGATTTCCATACGAATTTACGGGGAGAAGACCGGCTGGGAGTATGGAAAAGGGTTTAAGATCCTAAAAGAATTTTCTAAGTGGGCTTCCATACCTATTATCAATATGGAAGACGATGGATATCACCCATGTCAGGCGCTTGCTGACGTAATGACCATGCAGGAAAAGCTCGAAAAAGACCTGACTGGAAAGAAGTTTACTATGAGCTGGGCTTACTCAGGGTCAGTCGAGAAGCCGCTCTCCGTTCCCCAATCCGCAGTTATCAGTGCCGCGATGATGGGTATGGACGTCACTTTAGCTTATCCCGAAGGTTTTGATCTGGCACCAGATGTAGTTGACTCTACGGAAAAACTCGCCAGGGAAAATGGAGGAAACCTTAGTATAGTGCACGATATGAAAGAGGGTTTCACCGATGCGGACGTAGTTTATCCAAAATCCTGGACGGTTCAACCTACAGAAGGGGGCACAGCGGATTTGGAGAAGGCCAAGAAGTTGTTTGCCGAAAACGAAGATTGGATAACAACCCAAGACAAAATGGAACTGACTAACGACGCTTACTACATGCACTGCCTGCCAGCCGACAGAGATATGGAGGTAACTGACGAAGTAATAGACGGCCCGAATTCCATAGTGTTTGAGGAAGCGGGAAATAGACTTCATGCACAAAAGGGTTTGTTGAGCTTGCTGTTATCCTAGGAGGTGACCAACGTGAGCTGGTTTGATCTAGAAGGGAAGAATTTTATCAGCATAAACGACTGGACCAAGGAGGAGCTGGATATATTGTTAAAAGTTTCCTCCGACCTCAAAAGCCGATACTATAGCGGAGAGACGCTGAAAGTACTGGAGAACAAGACGTTTATGATGCTTTTCTTTAATACCTCCACCAGGACCAGGCAGTCTTTTGAGGCAGGCATGACCCAGCTTGGGGGACACTCTCAGTTTCTGGCCCCGGAGACGATGAGGATTTCGCTGGATCGGGAGCCGGGGGGAGGCGAATCGATTGAGGACACCACCAAGGTCATGGGAAGGTATTCGGATGGTGTAGGAGTTAGATTGCTGGAGGATAAAGTGAATTACTACGGCCAGGGAACGGAAATATTGTACGAGATGGGTAAGTATTCGTCCGTGCCGGTAATCAACATGGCTTCCGATATATACCATCCCTGTCAGAGCATGACCGATCTAATGACGTTACAGGAGAAGATAGGGGATCTTCACGGCAAGAAGATAGCGGTTACTTGGTCGTACTCTCCCTGGGTGCGGTCCTGGGGTTCAATCCAATCTAATATCTTGACTATGGCTCTGTATGGCATGGACGTGACTTTAGCTCATCCGAAAGGCTACGAGCTGGACGAGGACGTGTTGGAACTTACCGAGACCAACTCCAAAAAGAGCGGTGGTTCCTTTAGCCTAACCCACGACATGGACGAAGCCCTTGATGGAGCCGCAGTCGTTTATCCGAGGAACTGGATGAGTCCCCGGCGCTATGAGATAGGGAAAGAGAAAGAAATTGAGCTTGCTGGTAAACACAAGGGCTGGAAATATACGAAAAAGAGGCAGCAAGAACTGGCAGATCCTGGTTATTTACTCCATTGTATGCCGGTCGATCGTGGTAATGAAGTGGAAGATTCCATTATGGATGACCAGGAATTGTCCTTTGTCTACGATCAAGCCGAAAACAGACTACATCTTCAAAAGGGCTTAATGGCGTTAACCATGGGGGGCAACTTTTAAACTCCTGTGTTAGTACTCGTAAAATGTTGGACTGGTCGGCTGCGTCTGCTCTAAAAGTTACCCAAATCTGTTAAACCATTTTTTCGATTCGACGCCCAGGAAATTAGCCGCATCTCGGATGTCGGAAAACGCTGCGGCTAAGAACACTCTATCTTTGGGTTTAATCGTTTGATCGCCCCTGGGTATGATGAATTCGTCTTCTCTATATATGCCAGCAATCACGCATTCGGTGGGAAATTTTTCGTTTTCGGTAATCTTAGCGATAGTTTTGTTTGCACAGGGCGATTGTTCCGGTACTTCCACGATTACGATGGATGCCTTTCCTCCTCCTAGTGTAGCCACTTTTTGAAGCTTCGGTTGTTCAATTTCCAGGACGAATTGATCCAGATACAGATCTACGATGTTTATAACCTTGGTTACTCCGGCTGCTTTGTAGGCCTGTTCGTACTTTGAGTTTCTCATTCTGGTAAAGATCCGGGGAACGCCGAAATTCTCAGCCAGTACTGAAAAAGACAAGTTATTTGCGTCTTTTCCCATTAATCCAACCGCGACGGCCGCTTTCTCTATTTTGGCTTCCTCAAGAACGTCCACGTCTGTTGCATCGCCGTTCACAGAGACTGCACCGTAATTTCTATAGACCAGATTACAAACTTTTTCGTCGACATCTATGGCAACTACGTCGTGTTTGTTCTCGACTAAACGCCTGATTAATCCTCGACCTAGCAGACCAGCACCGGCAATGATGATATACATTGTCACCTCCATGCTCTACGACTGAATAATAAAAGTACAGGTAATATTTCTAACCTACCCGCCAACATCCCGATTATGTAGGTGATTCTAATTATTGGATGCAGATTGGGCCATTGTTCTAATGATATGTAGCTGGGGCCTATATTCCCAAGGGCCGAAAACATACCTGAAAAAGCAGCAACCGGCTTCAGGTTTGAGAAGAGCGTGGTGACCATCCCTCCAAAAACTAGAAAAACCAGCCAGGCAAAAAACAAGGCAGAAATCCTTTTTATCTCATCGGAAGGTAGTATCTTGCCGTCTACCACCAGTGGGTTGACGGCTCTGGCAGGCTGGACTATTTTACGAATTTGTCCCTTTACCATCTTCCACAGGATGCCCACCCGAAATACTTTCAACCCTCCACTGGTTGATCCAACCATACCCCCGATAACCATTAATATCAGGAACATCTGTTTTGCGAGTGCAGGGAAAAAGCTACCACCAATATCCTTGGTTCCAAATCCTGTAGTGGTGAGTACAGCTACCACCTGAAAGAGTGAATGCCTGAAGCCGTCTGCTAAATTGTCAAGCCCGTTGGTTTGAATCTGATTAATCATGATTAACCCTGTGGCCCCCAGGATGATCCGGTAGAAAAGCTTGATCTCCATGCTGTCCCATAGAGCACGAAATTCACCTCTTAAAAATCGGTAATGAACGACGAAACTGGTTCCGCCCAGCGTCATTCCCACAATAACGGTGTACTCGATTATTCTGTAATTGGCAAAACCTGATTGTTGGAAATAGCCGATATTTGCATTGTGTGGTGAGAAACCACCAGTAGATAGAGCTGTTAAACTGTGGTTAATTGCGTTAAACCAGCTCAATCCCTCAAGAAATAAAACTCCTGTCAGGACCACGGTGAAAAGTGAATAAATGGTCCAAAGAATCTTCAAAGTGTTGAACATTCCTGGTGCAGGTCGTTCTGAAATCACTTTATGACTTTCTGCTCCGAATAATCTGTGAGAGGCTTCCGCGTTGAACACGAGAACGGAAAACAGTGTTAGTATCCCTAACCCGCCGATCCATTGAGTTAGCGACCTCCATAATATCAACGTATCTGGAATGCTTTTTAGATCTGTGAGGACCGTTATTCCCGTGGTTGTAAATCCACTTGTTGACTCGAATAGTGCATTTAGAAAGCTAAGGTGATTTCCGAGTACGAAAGGTAGACTCCCGAATAGTGATACGATGAACCAACCAAAAGTTACTACGACGACCGCACCCTGGCCGGTCAGCGGTTCAAGTGGAATACGTCTATTGATACACAAACCCAGACTCAAGGATATTAAGGAAGGTATCAGGAAAGGGAATATAGTTGAAAGAGCAGGTCGTAGACTGGGCATAGAGGGAATCAATACCAGCGGGATTAAGACAATGAATCCGAATACCCAAAGCAGAGCGCCTATATACCGAAGCCGAATTATCCAGGAATGCATTCTCGCCCCCCGGACCTGGTCGATGTATTTAGTTGCTTTTCATTGATGGCAGGTATTATTCCTGTTTATGGAGGTACCTATTTTTGATAGTAGATTCGTGGAGTTCGAAAAATTCCTCCTTCAACATGTCCATTATCTGACTGTCGTAGTAATCGCCGTTCAGGAACCAGTGGTTCCGCAGCCTTCCCGCGTCCTTGAAACCGGCTTTTTGGTAGGCCTTCCTCGCGCGGTTATTGAACTCCTTTAGATACAGGTTTATGCTATTCAATCCCAGTACGGTGAAGCCATAGTCGAGTATCAGAATTGTTGCTTCTGTGCCCAGACCTTTATTCCAATGGCTTTTTTTGCCGATTACTATGCCCATCATGGCGGATTTGTTGGCGAGATCGATATTGTGTAACCCGCAATTTCCAATCAACTTTTCTTCGTTCAACTCGTATATTGAGAAAACCTTGTCAGTTTCGCTATCGGATACGCGCTCGTAAAATTCTTCTTCTTTTTCTATGGACATTATGGAGGTAAATGTGGATAGGTACTGTGTAACTTCCAAATCGTTAAACCACTCAAGCCAAACCTGTGCGTCCTCACGTTTAATTGGCTTTAAACCGACTTTTTCCCCTTTTACCGTGTAGCTCAAAAAAATCACTCCGTGATAGTCAATTACCCCACCCCTTGGGGTGGGCCTTATAAGAAAACAACGGCATAGAACGCTGAATCTGAAAAACGGGAATTGGCCCAAAAACCAGCTGATTCACCACCAGGGCAAACCCTGGGGGTTTTCAGCTATTATTGGTAATTAATTCTATAGGTTTTGTTCCCTGTGGGCAAATGGAGAAAATCTTTTGTATTTTGTGGTCTCATCTGAGATATTTTTGTCAAGCGAACCACAGGAGGTTATAAGCTTATGGTCAATGAAACCCTAGATTTGCTTAAGGAAGTACCTTTATTTTCAACTTTAACAAAGAAACAGCTAAAGTCAGTTATCAAGACAGCTAAAGAAAAGAAATTTAACGAAGGAACAGCGATAGTCAAAGAAGGAGATAGTAGCAAGGCTGGCTTCTATCTGATTCTTCCTCACCTAGCAGCCCGGCAATTGGTGGTGTCGTAATGGGAAACAGTGAAGAAGTAGAAAAGTACGTGGGTGGCATAATTGACAAGGCGTTATACAAATCTGGAGTTGGGCTCGAGCACGAGATTGAAGACGTTGAAGCCGTTATAGGACGAAGAGGGCTTGCACTTAAAGTCAATGGTAGGCGTATTCTAACTCTGGGGGATGACGAAATAGATAGATCAAATGCAAAGGAGTTCGTAGTCAAGCTCAATAGTCTTAAAGGCGACTGAATGTTTGCTCAACCTCAATTCTTGGAAGAGAGTCTCTCTTGATGTTAGGGTTGAATGTTGGTTACATATTTTCGCCCTGGAACTTCCCTCCGTAACCTTCATTCGGTTGATCTTCCAATCGAATGAATATGATTTGTCCAATTCGGGCGTCTTTTTTTACTACCAGTCCATGCGGGTTTAAAACCTGTAGCAAGCCCTGACCTCTACCTTTGTAACCTGGGTCCCACACCGCCGATACCAGATGACCTCCATTTCGCAGCAATGACGACCTGGGGTAGATTAGACCCACTGCATCATCAGGAACTTTGATAATTTCGTTGTAAGTGATCCGATATGCACATCCCCCGGCTAACTTTTCACCTGTATGTTCTACTCCCTGAGCAATTTTCCTTGATGAATTGTCAAAATCTATGGTTCCCGGTTCCTTGAAGCTCTCGATTTTTTGAACCGTTAAGTCGACTCCAGCGGGTTGGTTTTGTATATCTTCATCCAATAAATCTGAGATATTGTTTTTGCCGGATATGATCATTTTTTCACCTGATGTTGTCTTTATTGACTTACGGAGAATACCCCGTCCTGTGGATAGGGATAGCTCGATCCAGGCGCTTTCCTTACTAAGAGCTCATGGGGGCAGATGGTATTGATTGATGGAATCTAAATGAGCATGGATTGGAGTTATAATAACGAGTTAATCTAGACCACACAAGTCTATTTGGCTTGATCAATAAAGAGCTTTTCAAGCTGATCGTCCCAGTTCATAGAAGTGAGAAGCCAGCCGGTTTCAGGTTGATAATAAATGAAGATCCATCTGGTGACTGTGAATTCGTGTCTGATAACAAAGGTATAACGTACAAGAATGTCCTCTACGGTTTCTTCCCGAATAAAATTGTAGTCCTTGACTGTTCCCAGTGTGGGTGGACTACTCCACAATTGCGTTTGTGTTTGATTGATTAGCTCGTCGAGTTCTTCGTGCGGTATGGGGAAATAGGGCCTGATCAATTCAAACCCTTCTTTGACCTCTCTGTTAGCGACTTTATTCATGAACTGACTTGACAGATGGAGGCACGCTAATTTATCCGGTAAGAAATCTACCTCCTCTGACCCCACGCTTCCCGGGCAGGTAATCAATATCAGGGCTAATGTGCACAAAATGATAGCTGTATGTTTAAGTCGATTCATTTAGTTACTCTCGTTCTCTTCAAGAATTCTTTTGTCGAACTCGTCGACTTTTCTCTCGAAGTAATCACTTAGTGTCACTGCTGAGTCTAACTTGGCGAGGTCCAGGTCGGCCATCCCTTCTGTAAACATACCAATAATTGTTGACCAAGTCACGAATACGTAAACTGTCTGTTTGTGTTCCTTGAACTTTCCCTCTGGTGCCTGTAGTTTTAATATTTTTTCGAAGTAACTGTCTGCTTTTACTTCCATTTGTTTTAACTTCTCTACAACGGCTGATTGAGCAATTTCTCCATTGCCCCAGCTGTCCAGGATTTGGTCGAGGCTATTGGCATCGTGTTCTATTTCCTCAAGCATCGAAGTCACAGATTGTTTGTAAAACTCCTGATAAGAAATTTGCGCAGCTCCTACGACGCAAAATCCCAAAATTATTGCCATTACCAGATAGCTAACTTTTTTTGACATTTAAACCTCCTCCAGTTGTTTAAGTACAACATTATACACTTTTTTATTTTTTTCTCCCAATTTGCTAAATTGAGCTGATAGGTTTTCCCTCGGGTTTTTCGAAGTTCTATAACGTGTTGCTGAAGAATATGTGTGCTATGAAGACCGACTTGTTCTATATACCTAGCCACGCTGAATCGGAACCCAGATTTAGGTGTCAGAGAACGTAAAAGGAATTGGGTTACCTATTTGCCTAATAAGAAGGTTAAATGAACTCTCAACGGACAAGAACCTGGGCAACTAGCAAATTTGCACCACAACGGCCTACCTTGAGCATCGCGGGAAAATCAGATCTTTGACGGCACTAATTGCTTAAATCACACTTTCAGTCGGGCTGCTACAAGGTAAACTACAAGAAAGGAGAACAAAATAAGGACCAAACCACCGGCCAATAGGCCGATTCCGATTCCCACAATCATTGGCACCTTGACGCCGAGGGAGCCGTCTATATTTATTCCACGCGATCCATCTTCGTTCATTACTACCAGGGAGTAATTACCCTCTTGTAAACCCCACTTCAAAACTTGTGTATTCTGGCCATAGACGGATGCTTCCCAGAAGGTCTGGCTCGTAGGAGGCCCTGGAGATGATTCCCCCGGATATTGTTTGTAAGAAATTGTAGGAGCCCGAAAAGGCCGATGGATGTTTAGTTCACGGATTTGGTCGTAAGTAACATTTCCCAGGTATTGTTGAACTTTCTTCTCTTCAAGTATTCCAATGAAAATACCTTTGGGATTGTTGTTAGTAGCTTTGGTTTTGATTTGTACTAAATCAGGCCAATTTAGAAACCAGGTTGGTCCATAGTGAATTTCCGCAGGGCGAGAGGTTATAGCATGGGAATCCCTGTTGAAGTTAATAGTTCTAGTGGAGTAAAAACCCTCGCTGTCCCGAATGACAATGTTGGACCATACAAGTGCCCCGCCACCAATCATTAATCCTACTCCAACAAGTAAAATTAATACTGCAATGATAACTAAAGCTATTTTGCCTGCACTCATGTTCCTACCCCCGTTTGGGTTTGCGTTCGTGAGTAATTATTCCAGGCTAAAAGGTGGGTACTCGTCGGTTATTAACAAAATTGCGTAAGCTAACACTCTTAGATTCCATCGGAACACTCCCACCACAAAGTCAAATAAAGCTTTCGGGTAGCGACCCGTAAATAATATGGAGAACCAGGCAATTATTACCAGCATCAGAGCAACTATATTTAAAAAGAACAGTAATACGTAGTGAGGAATCGCTAGAAACCATTTTATTAATGGCATTGCTCTGTGTAACTCTTCCTTTACGTCTGGATAATGTAATTGCAGATCAACGGCCTGGTCTTCATCCGTTGAGGGGAATTCATCCGTTAGAAGCGCGAAATATGCCCCTATTCGGGTCGTAAAGCGAGCCAGATTTAAGTTCCAGTTAAACCACCATTTTGGATACTTTTCTGCAAATAATATCAAAAGAACCGTCGCGGAAACTACATATCCCGGTAGCCCCGGCCACTGCCAGGTCCAAGGGCCTCTGTTCCACAGAACTGACGAGTTGGCTAGAAGGCTAAGAATTATCAGCGGCGGGATAATCATGAATAGTCTGAAGAAAGTGGTGACTCTATCGAGTTCTCTATCTGGATATTCGATTTCAATAAAAACAGGATTGTCTTTATCTACTTTGGGCATTTTATTCCCCCCATTTGCCTTTTGCGTAACTCAGATTCAGGTAGTAACAATAATACTACGATACCTTTGGTGGAACTTTCCACCCTCCGGGTCCTTTATCGGGTACCGCTTAGTAAGGAGAGGGGCAGTTACTTGTTGAAATAGAAATTTAGATACAGAAACCCAGGTTACCTGACGAGAAAGAGTCCCCGGGACATCACCATGTTCGAAAATGTTATTGACGCATTGTCAACAGCAGTTCATCGTCAACGATATCTCTTTCCGAAAAGAGCTTTACAAGTTTATCAACCGTTAGCTTTTCCTTTTTTTGTCCGTTCACATCACAGACAAAGGAACCCCGGTGTAACATTACAAGTCTATCACCCAGGTCGATAGCTTGATTCATGTCGTGGGTAACCATGATTGTGGTAAGGTTCTTTTCTGAGACAAGCCGCTCGGTGATGTCCAAGATTTTCTTCGCGTTTTTCGGATCCAGTGAAGCTGTATGTTCGTCAAGTAATAATACCTTGGGCATAGTTAGGGTTGCCATTAGTACGGCTAGGCCTTGTCGCTGGCCTCCGGAAAGATGGACGACTTTTTCGTTCAGCCTATTTTCCAACCCTAAACCCAGCTGACTGAGTTCGTCTTTTAGTAGCTTCTTCCTTTCGCGTGTAATTCCGATGTTCAATCCCTTATGGCCTTTGTTGTATGCCAGCACCAAATTTTGGGCGACTGTCATGCTGGACGCCGTCCCCAAGCCGGGTTCCTGAAATACTCGCCCCACCAGCTTGGCACGAATATGTTCCGGTGCAGTAGTGACCTCCTGATTGTCCAGAAATATCCTACCGTCCGATGGGAAAAGAGATCCTGCGATTAGGTTTAGAAAGGTTGTTTTGCCTGCGCCGTTACTGCCGATAACGGTAAGGAACTTCCCGTCACCCAGTTCAATGGAAAGTTCATCGACGGCAACTAACTCGTTTGCGGTCCCTGAAAAAAAGCACTTTGTTAACCTTTCAGTCTTTAACATTCATTACCCCCTTCCGTTACTATTTGAAAAATCTACTTTTTCTCCAAGTTGAAAGTTCAGCTTGTCCCGTACCTGGGGAGTAGCAAGAGCTACGATCACGATAAGAGCAGTGATTAGCTTTAGATCGCTTGCCTTAAATCCAAGGTTGTATCCATAGCGTAAGGCAAGCATGATCGCGGCCCGGTACAGGATAGACCCCACTATAACCCCAGTGGTGACCCATAGAAAGTTTTTTGTTGAAATCAGTGTTTCGCCCACTATAACTGATGCCAACCCGGCAATTATCATTCCAATTCCCATACCTACGTCTGCAAACCCGGAGTATTGAGCTACAAGACCGCCCGAGAAGGCAACTAAACCGTTTGAAATCGCCAGACCCAGAATTTTCATTGTATCGGTATTGACCCCTTGAGCTACAATCATTTGTTCATTGTCGCCGGTCGCCCTTAGTGCTAGACCTAACTCGGTATTAAAGAAAAGATCCAACAAGATCTTGAGGAATAACAGGACAAGTCCAAAGAAAATCAGATTGCTATAATCACCCCAGCCGATCCCCGATAGCAATGAATGAAACTGATCCAGGATTGTCTCCTGCCCAAGGAGTGGAATGTTCGGACGTCCCATTATCCTGAGGTTTACTGAGTATAGAAGAGTCATTGTCAGTATACCGGCCAGCAGATTGAGTATGTTTAATTTCGTACTCAAAAAACTAGTAAAGATACCCGCAAGCATCCCGCCCAGTATACCTAAGAATAGCGCGAGAAACGGGTTCCACCCACCTACGGTCAGCGCCGCTGTGATGCCTGCACCCATAGTGAAGCTGCCGTCTACCGTTAAGTCCGGAAAATCCAGTACTCGAAAGGTTATTAGTACCCCAAGCGCCATTATTCCGTATACTAGTCCTTGTTCGAGTGCGTTGATCAGAAGTGACATCGATACAAAATCACCTTACAAGTCTTGATTCTCTCCTTCTGTTGGTAAACCGGGCAGTCAGGACCAGCACTTACACGTACTTGCCCTGACTGTACCCGATGAAAATTAAGAAGCCTTCGTCCAAGTTTCTCCGACAATAACCAATTCGCTTGCTTTCTCCAAAACACTCTCGGGTGGTGTAAAGCCAATTGACCTGGCGTAGTCCAAGTTTAAGGTCAAAGTCAGGTCCTCAGGTTGCATTATTTGAATTGGTATCTCGTTTGGAGCTTTGCCAGCCATTACTTCCAGTAGTATGTCACCGGCCTTGAGTCCGTGTGAATAGTAGTCGAAACCGTAACCCGCCAGCGACCCTTCACCAACACTGGTGGGATCGGCAACCACTAACGGTATTTTCTCTTCTTTTGTTACCTGAGACACTATGGGTAGAGCTGAAACTACGGTGTTGTCAGTAGAGACCCAAACAGCATCCACTCGACCTTTGAGAGACTGAGCAGCAGGGCTAACGTCGGCGCTACTGCTGGCTGTAGCTTCCACCAATTTTATGTTCATGTCCTTTGCCACTTCACGGGCAAGTTTAGTGAGAAAAACTGAGTTGGCTTCTCCCGAATTGAAGATGTTTCCAACAGCTTTTAGGTCGGGTACGAGGTCTTTAATCAGTTCGAACTGTGCTCGTACGGGAACTTGATCGGAAATTCCAGTAATGTTTCCGTTATTTTCTGGGTTTTCATAAGCGTCG
Source organism: uncultured Thermotogae bacterium (assembly GCA_964614065.1). Classification (GTDB taxonomy): domain Bacteria; phylum Bipolaricaulota; class Bipolaricaulia; order M55B111; family M55B111; genus M55B111. Next base: position 882 of record CAZTJJ010000009.1, on the reverse strand, counting down.
CGGTTTTCCACCAATCCCGCTTCAACAAAATTAGTCACTGCTGAAACGATTATTGGTATGTCTTTGATAACCTGTGCAGCTGCAACTGAGGTGGGTGTAGCAATTGCTACGACGTAATCTACACCCTCTGATTTAAAGGTTTGAGCAATGGAAATTGCGTTGTTCATGTCTCCTTGAGCGTTTTTTAACAAGAACTTGACGTCTTTACCTTCTTTGTAACCAGCAGCTGTGACCTTATCTATAACTGCGTCTCTAACAGCGTTGAGGGCAGGGTGCTCCACGATCTGAGTTATCCCTATCGTGACGGGCTTATCTGCGGAGTAGCCAATTACAGAAAACGCAATCAATGATAGGGTTAATGAAAATAAGATAATCAATATCGATTTATTTGATACTCGCATTTTTTCCTCCTGTCTCGGTTTTTAAAGCTTGTCAACGTCTTTAACCAACCATCGAAAGATAGACTCATCGTCTCGAATAAAAAAAGCCATAGGATAACCTATAGCTTGACTGTTTAGGAACCCCAAAGTTTACTAGGGGTTTACCCTAAACACCGAAGTTCCAATACCAAAAATAGAAGTAGCTAGCCACACTGGTTTTTGGCTGTGTTTTCACCTCGTTGTTTGAAAATTTTTTCATTATATCCAACCTTCTTTACTAAATTCTGTAAACTACAGTTGATACTATCACGAGAAGTCGAAATTGTCAATCCAATATGATTAAATAATCCTGATTCCCCCGCTTTTATGGTGCCTATCTTTCCAGGCATCTACCATGGCACGCCGTAATCTTGTAACCTTACCAAAACTTGCCGAGAAAGCCCTCCGGCACTCAATCGAGATATGGACCTTGGCAAAAGTATCCTTAGTTGAACCTGCTGGG
>CAZTJJ010000008.1:36976-43640 GCA_964614065.1 uncultured Thermotogae bacterium | reverse complement strand
GGTAATGAACAAGTACCTGAATACCGAGATGTCAGGAAGTACTAACGAAGCAAGAGTCACCCAGATAAAGCCCAGTACAAGGCCTAATGACCAGCCCAGCCCGGCGCTAACGTTGAAGGCGCCGATCTTGGATTCCCATAGACCACGTTGTTCCTTTTCTATTAGTAGCACGGTGACCACTGAAGCAGAGGACATCCAGAACAAAATGTAAGTGGCATTGAGCAAGAGGAGTAGCGAAAATGATTCTGCGAAACCCATCAGCAGGAATGAAATAGCTACCCCGAAAAAGCCTATTACAGCAAAGTGTTTTCTGCTTCCCCATTTGTCGGAAAGGATACCCCAGGTTATGCTTGCGGGTACGCCCACTAAGTTACCTATGGCAGTCAGTAGCCCTATATCCCCCACACCTCCTCCGAGGTGCAATACGTATAAAGGAATCAATACTGACACTCCACCCGCGGAGAGATTCGCAAGGGCGTAGGAATTATACCACCTGTCCATTCCTAGTTTGGTTTCGAATGTGTTAAATAGCTGTCTTAAGAATTCCATGATATCTTGTTATGTTCAGTTTACGTTAATTGGAAGACAAAATATACTCAAGAAGAAATGATATTTCTACCCCTTTTTTCGATAATGGATAGTCTCCGGTTAAGGGAAGTAAATGGTTATGTTAAATTGTAACCTTGGTGCGTGTGCCGGGGCAGAATTACGCGGGCGGTTTCCCCCCATTGAGGGGGAAATTGAATGGGGGGTATTAACAATTCCTACCTTATTATTATTCTCTGGAGAACTGCTTTAAGGAATCACCCCCACCTAACCTCCCCCATCATAGGGAGAGGGAAATGGGTAGAGTAACTTGCTCCACACCGGGCCAAGAATGCCCCGGCTATCGTTTGTGAGTATAAAGGTGTTGATTATCGATCGGCGGGGGTTTCCACCCCCGTTGTTGTGATGGGTACTAATTCCGGCAGGGCAGAGTCACCCTGCCGGGGCTCGAGCGGGCGCGGTGACCCGCTCTGCTAAAAATGGTGACCCAGCCTGTAGAAGCTAGTTAGCAGCTTCGGTCACTGCGCCGAAGCTTAAACTCCGATAGGCGGTTCTTTCTAGAGCCGCTGTTGTAAGAGGTAAAAATGTTGATGTATTTCTATTCGGTAGATCTAACGTGGTTAAGACCGAATACAAATAGCCAACACTTCAAACTGTGTAACCATCAGGGTTCGAAAACCCTGACTATCGTATGGTGTGTAATTCAAACTTGGTTCACACCGGGGCTCGAACCCCCCGGTTATCGTTTGTGGTATGATGCGCCGGCAGGGCGGAGTCACCCTGCCTGCACAGTAATGGTGTAATGCAATTACTTCAACCCTGGTAAACACCAGGTCTCGAAAAACCCGGTTATCGTTTGTGGCATAATACGATCCCTGATTTTATCGGATGGTTGGCAAAAGGCATACCTCCGGCCGAGCGTGGGAGCTCGACCTATTGGGTAAGAGGGAAAGTGGCCCTAAGAGTGGGCTGCAAAGTACTCAATGAACTCGTTTTCACAAGCGGGACCATTTGCGATCCACCACTTTTTATTCGTGGTGTCCATGACCCATGTGGCACATGAGACGTAGCCTTGTTCGTCTTCTTTAACCGGTTCTGGGTGACGGCAGATAGACTGGGGGAAGTTAACGTGATCCTTGGTGATCTTTTGTAACAGCTCGGCGTCGATATTACCGTCATTTTCCTTAAGCAATCTGTTTATTCTGTTGTAACGTATTATAGTAGACGAGTCGCAGCGTCCGCCTGCTTGGGTAATATCCTGGCTATATCTGAACTTTTCAGAAATATAATGGTTGGCATGTCCAAGCGTCTTTCTGGAATACATTATCTCCGCATCCCCTGGAGTAGCCTCGATGGTGTAAATCTCGGTTCCATCCGCAATCACGAAGTTAAAACAACCTGCTCTTTTTGCTTGTAAAACCGTGGAGAGTGCTTTCCCAATTGATTTCTGTCTGAGGACGTTTTCGATAATCACGTACGTAGGCACGCCAAAATCCAAGTCCAAACGAGGAACTGAATTCCAACTTATACCAATACCCTCGTCGTTAAGACCGGCTCCGGCTAGCATACCAGGATAAGTATAAGAGAGAAAGCCAGGACCATCTTCTCGGTTCACTCTCAGTAAAAATGGTTTCGCGTTACTGCATAGTTCTGGAGTTATGTCCCAGGTCTGTCCCATGAAAGTGGTACCGCCCTTTGTTGCCTGGCCAGTGGCTGCAAAACTGGTACAATTGCGCTCGAGTTCTGAAAACGAACTTCGTTCTTCATGCAAAGAGATCATGACTATCTCTTCAATGTCGTGCCCGGAACCTTCTGCGATACCCTTCATCTCTTGGTATATATCTTCAGAGTAATCGTCTATAAAAGGCAGATACTTCCCGGAGTGGTTGAGAATATTCTCCTTGCCGATATCAGGCTCACTAAATTCGTCTATTAAATACTCTATAAATTCATCTATTCTACTGCTAAGCTTTGATCCGTATTCTTTACCTCGTTCAAAAGGTTCGCCAGAAATCGTAACTACATCGAGTCTCTTACTTTTCAATGGACCTCCTATGAATTTAGTCTATTTACAGGAGCTGCGATCAGTATTTGTCTTTCCGGTAGATTTTCGCGTTTTCACCAATTGCGTTCAAGAGACAATAATAACATTGCCCTCTTTGATTTATTTGATACAAATTCTGACAGCTCTTTTCTCTAGGATTTGAACAACACTTTAGGTTTGATTTGCCTCGTGGGAAGTTTACCCAAACTACCCGAGAATCCCCCAGGACATGTCCTGGGGGATTCAACAGTGTTCTTAACCGCGAATTATATGATAACGAGAGTAGCTATTTTTGTTTAAGGTCTTGAGTACCTCCCGTTATTGAAGCTGTGGGCTCTTTCTTAGCTTGGGATCCAATGCGTCTCTCAACGCTTCGCCCAGGAATGTGAACCCTAATGTGGCGATTACTAAGAAAATGGCGCTAAATACAACCATCCACGGTGAGGTTCTGATGTATGTATATCCGGACCGAAGAATTCTACCCCAACCGGGAATAGGAGGAGGTACACCTAAACCCAAAAAGCTTAACCCCGCGGCAAAAGTAATGATTACCGGTATATCCATGGCCGCATTAATAAATACGGGTCCAACTGCATTTGGAAATATGTGCTTGAGTAAAATTCTTGAGACAGAGCTTCCCGCCGCTTCGGATGCCATTACGAATTCTTTTTTGCTGACCTGACCGCTTTGGGCTCTTACTAGGCGACCATAGCCGGGAAATCTTGTAAATCCCAGGACCAGAATTAACACCAGCAGGTTAGATCCCCCGCTTAACATTATTACAGTAATGGCGAATAATAGAGGCGGAAAAGCTCTAATAGTATCAAATACAAAAACCATTACGTTGTCTATTATTCCTCCGTGGTAGCCGGCTACGGTCCCCAGCATTATCCCGATTACTAAGCCAAGACCAATTGCCGGAAGCGAAACCAACATAGCAATCCGTGAACCGAATATCAGTCGACTGACCAAATCCCTACCAAGATGATCTGTTCCAAATGGATGAGCTATGGAGGGTTCAGCTAGCCTGTTCGTTACATCTATTTTCGTGGGGCTGTATGGGGCTATCTGAGGTGCAAATATGGCGACGACCACGATGAACACGATTAACACTAAACCTAACGTACCCGAGAAGGAAGACAGGATTCTACGTAACATTCCACTCCGGTAACTTTTAATGAATTTCTGTAATAACTTCATTTGTACCTCACTGCTTTACTCAGTTCTCATTCTGGGGTCGATAAAGCCGTGTGACAAATCAGCGATCATATTGACGAAAGCATACAGGAAAACTGCGATAATCAACCCACCTTCTGCAACAGGAAAGTTTCTGGCTCGTACCGCGTTGTAGATTAATGAACCCAATCCAGGACGGTTAAAGACTACCTCGGTCAAGACAGTGCCGCCTAGCAGGGTTCCAAACCCTACCCCAATAAAAGACACCACTGGTACCAGAGCTCCTCGTAATGCATGTTTATATAGGCTTGTCCTTTCAGTTACCCCTTTGGCACGTGCAGTTCTGACGTAATCCTCTGTAAGTTCGTCAAGAACACAGGCGCGGGTCAGCCTGGCGATATAGCCTATCCACCCTATCGCAATCGCGGTCATTGGTAAGAGGAGATGGTATAGCTGATCGAGAATATTACCGGGATCTCCACCCCCGGTAGCCGGGAACCAGCGCAAAATCACTGCAAATACCAATAGCAAAACGATAGCCTTCACAAAGGAAGGCATTGTAATAAAAGATACCGAAAGCACACCTGTTATTTTATCAAGTGGAGAATCCCTGTACGCGGCTGCAAAAGCCCCCAGGGGTATTCCGATCAAAGTTGCTAAACCCATACCGGAAAAAGCAAGTACAATAGTATAAGGCAAGACGCGTATCACCAATTCTCTGACCGGTCTATGGGTTAATACATCGGTTCCCATATCGCCCTGAAAGACATTAGAAATGAATTTGCCAAACTGCACGTAAATTGGCTGATTTAACCCCATTTTTTGTTCGAAGCTTGCAATTATTTCTGGGGTAGCCCGGGGACCCAGGAGAATGACGGCGGGGTTGCCGGGCATGAACTGAACCATGATGAAGAGAAGGACCATTGCACCAAATACCGTAATTAAAGCAGTAAAGAAACGCCTGACAGCATATTGGGCCATACTGAGACCACCTTTTGTACTATTACTTCAAGAGAAAGAAGGGGAGGGGTATGTTAAATAGACTTCCGGTGAAAATTAACTGAATAATTTTTTAAACTTTACCCCTATCCCTTATTGCTTCTCAAATGGTTTAGAAATTTAACTTTCTTTTTTGGTGAAATACTCGTACTGGCAATATTGTGCAAGATATGATGGGTTGATATCAGGTTTCGTCACGTGCAGTTTTGATCCGTTAGTGATGAATACGAGAGGCACTTCCTCGTCCATTATCTTCTGCATTTCCACGAACATTTCCGCACGTTTCTCTTGATCGATAGTGGTTGCAGCTTCCTCCAGCAGTCCATCGAATTCCTCGTTACACCAGCCGGTGGCGTTCCATTTTTCTACCTGATCGCAGGTGAACCATACGAACCAGTACCCCGGATTCAGATTCAGCGAGAAACTCCAGTAATGCATACCCGGCGGGAGTTTTTTCAGAGTTTCGTAAGAGTTCTCGACCTGCTTGATACGCACGACAATTCCAACCTGGAGTAATTCTTGCTGGATGATTTGTGCGGCAAGTGAGTGATACTCTGGTCCGGAGACGACGATGTCTGTGCTGAAACCACTTCCGTAGCCAGCTTCATCTAAAAGTTCTTTGGCTTTGGCTATGTCCTGTTCGTACTCTGGGCAGTTATCCCAAGCTCCGACCATTTGCTGGGGCAACATGCAATTATTTTTCTTAGGTACACCATTGTACGCACCTTCAATAATTTCATCAGTGCTTATTGCGTATCTGATTGCCTTACGTACCCTAACATCGTCAAACGGGGGTTTGGTGACATTAAATCCTACCCAGTGATACCGTAAGTTGGTCAATTTATGAACCACAGCGTCTTCGTCCTTCTGGTATCTATCAACTGAGCTCAGTGAAATGGAAGTATCGTCCAGCTCGCCCCTGTCAAACGCCATTTCGGCTGATTTATCGTTTTCTATTGTGAAAATCTCGACTGTCTTAAATTCCGGCATCTCGCCGTAATATTCATCGAATTTTTCAAGAACGATTTTCTGATTCGGCTGCCATTCTTTCCAGTGATAAGGACCGGAGCCGATAGGATGGGTAGCAAACTGGTCGCCTAGATCTTCATAGGCCTTCTTACTTATTATTGCACCTGCAGTATAAGGTATTGATGTAGTAAACAATGAAGCCAACGGTTCTGAGAACACAAGTTTGCCTGAATATGTACCTGTTACTTCCACATGGTCAAGCGTTTCCCATTCGCTATTGTATGGCGAGTCAACTTCGGGATCTATAATGCGTTCGTAAGAAAATTTAACGTCTTCTGCCGTTAACTCTCCGTATCCTTCGTGGAAATGAATTCCCTGTTTAAGCTCAAAGGTTACCGCCTTTCCGTCCTCACTTACGTCGAGGGATTTTGCTGCATCGAGCTTCAGGTCCTGGGAGCCGGGTTTATATTTCATCAACCTGCTGAAGATGGCAAGATTGATGTTATACTCTTCGTCCCCGAGGTGGAATGCAGGGTCCATGGTTTGGATGTCCTGACCTTTTCTGGACCTGATACGCAATACATCATCGCCTGCAGCCAGAGCAGCAAAACCGCTTAGTATAAGCAGGCTAGATAGGAGTACAACTAATCCGACGATTGTACTGTTACTAAGATATTTGTTCTTCATTTTCTGCCTCCTGTGTTTGATTGTAAAACGAAATTATATAATGAGCTAACGCCGTAGCTTAACTTTAGACGGAATCTCAGTTGTTTGTATGTTTGTGAAATCACCTCCCAAGTAAATGTGAATTGTAAGAACCGCTACTTTTTTATTTCAGTTCTTTAACCAGACCATTAACTAGATGGTTTTAATTAACACCCAGTAAACCCAAACTGGTATTTATATAACGTCGCTCCGTGTATCATATAA
>CAZTJJ010000008.1:0-36876 GCA_964614065.1 uncultured Thermotogae bacterium | reverse complement strand
TATTTATATAACGTCGCTCCGTGTATCATATAAAGATTTAATAAGTAGTATAACAGCAATATATTGATTCTGCAAATATCCAATATAGCCCCGAAATTACTATACATTATATTTCAATCAAACCGGAAGATCAAAATACCTTGAATTCCGGTTATAGATTATTATAATAAATCGAAACGGTGATGCAAGTTATGAGAAACGATGTTTCTAAAAAATCTACGATACTATCTGTGGAAAGAGCGATAATACTTCTTAAAAGGATGAGTGAAGAGGAAACACCCATCGGAGTCAGAGATATGGCGCGGAAGATTGGCTATAATCCTTCTACTGTGCAGAAATTAGTCAACTCGCTTGAAGTTCAGGGTTTAGTTCAACAAGACGAGCAAACGGATGGTTATGAGTTAAGCCTGGAGATCTTCCGATTGGGCGCGTCAGTATTAAATAAGCTTAACCTTCATCAAGTCGCAAGATCCAATTTACGTTCTCTCATGGAGTCCACCGGAGAGAGTTCTTATCTGGCCATGTTGACACCTGATTTGAAGTGGTACGTGTTTGTGGACAAAGTAGAATCTACTCATCTGCTGAGGTGGACAGCAGATCTGGGAGCCTGGCGGCCTCTGAATTGTACCGCAGAGGGTAAAGCGATGCTTGCCTGTCTTCCCGATGAGCATCTGGATGATTTGAGCGAAGAAGGAGTATTTAGGCAATCCACACCCAATTCTATTGTCGAGGTTTCTGATCTTCGGCAAGAATTAGAAACTGTTCGAGAGAACCAATGTGCCTATTCCGACGAAGAATTTGCGGAGGGCGTGAGAGCAATTGCCGCTCCCATATTTGATTACTCTAATAAAGTGATTGGAGCGGTAAGCGTTGTTGGGCCTACTCTTCGCCTGACAGAGGATAAAATTGACCGCCTATGTGGGGAGCTTTCCAGTGAAGGGGAGAAAATATCTAAGAAACTAGGTTTTCAAAAGGATCAGGGTTTTTATGAATAGTCAATCTGTATTTTGGAGAGACCTCTCAAACCCTCCTATTAAACTTGAGCGGGGCGAAGGTGTTTACTTGATAGATGAGGATGGCAACAGATATTTGGATGCCGCATCCGGCGCGGCAGTCTGCTCTCTGGGCCATGGTAACGAGGAGATAGCGGAGATCTTTCGGAAGCAAGCAAGTCAGTTAAATTATGCTCATATGTCGAAATTTTACTCCCAATCGTTGGCTGATTTAGCGAAGGAGTTGGTCTCCATATCGTCTGACAATATTACCAAAATGCATCCTGTCTCTGGAGGTTCTGAGGCCAATGAAACAGCGATAAAATTGGCGAGGATGTATCAAGTGCAAAGGGGAGCACAAAGAAAGTATAAAATCATCTCCCGGGGGTCGTCTTACCATGGAGCGACCCTGGGAGCGCTGGCTTTAACTGCTAAAACTGTTCGTCAGGAGACATATTCTCCGATGATGTTGCCCAACACTAAGATCTCTCCAGCTTATTGTTATCGTTGTCCTTATGGAAAGAGCCCTGCTACCTGCTCGTTGGAATGTGCAGACGATTTGGAGCGTGCGATTATCCAGGAAGGGGAGAAGACAGTTGCTGGTTTCATAGCGGAGCCAATTTCTGGCTCAAGTGCGCCCGGGGTCCATCCGCCGGACAAGTATTGGGTGAGAATACGGGAAATATGTGACAGGTATGACGTTTTACTGATATTGGATGAAGTAATGAGTGGAATGGGGCGGTCTGGGAAATGGTGGGGAATAGATTATAGCGGGGTTAAACCGGATATTATAACTTCTGCAAAAGGAATAGGAGCAGGTTATACACCGTTGGGTGCAGTACTAATTGACGATACAATTTTTCGAACCTTGAGGGAGACTAGAGGTAATCTTAATCATGGGTTTACTTACGGAGGCAATCCTATTTCTGCCGCGGTAGGTGCCAAGGTAATAGAAATTGTCAAACGGGAGAATCTCTTGAAAAATGTTGCTAAGACCGGTGGGAAATTAGTAAATCGTTTACAGGAATCGATTTCTGATCACGGAAACATTGGCGAGATAAGGGGTCGTGGGCTGTTGATTGGGGTAGAATTTGTCAAAGACAAAGCGACGAAAGAACCCTTTTCCAAAGAATATAATCTTCCCGATAAAATCAGGACTGCTTGTTTAAACGAGGGTATCTACGTTTACCCAGGGGGGAGTACGATTAACGGCGTGAGAAGTAGCCAGATAATGATCGCGCCACCATTTATTATAGACGACGAGCATGTAAATAGCATTGTGAACGGTCTAGAGTCAGCGATTCCTAAGGTACTCGGTGATTGATATGAAGAAATGGTCTTTGGATAAAGAACAATCTTCCAACCTCGGCAAAGAAATTCAGCGAACAGTGATACGGGGTTCTTCTTTGGAGTTCATTGAATATATTTACGTTGGTGGCTCTAAATTCCCGGTTCACTCACATTCGTCGGAGCAATTGACGATTGTACTGAAAGGGGAGTTGGTATTTCGGGTTCCAGAAGGCAGTTCGGAGTCTGAAGTTCTCCTGGAGGAGGGAGATCTGGTAATAATCCCGCCGGATGAACCCCACGGCGCTTTCGTACCTGCGAAATGCGAAGAAACGGTTACTTACAATTTATTCTCTCCTGTAAGAGAGGAGTTACCGGGTGCGAACGTCGAAGACAAATCGCAATGATTAGCCCGCGGATTCTGATATTTGCTCTATTTTCTTGACGTAATCCTGGATGGGAAATTTCCTCTCCAACCCTCCTGCATTCATATATCTTACCTTCCCCAAAATACTCCTTTCCTTCCATGCTCTATCGTGTTTACCAAAACACCAGGTGACTCCTGCGAAACCGTTGGGATCTCTACCGTCGAGTTCGTATTTATTGTTTAATTCTAGTGCTATCTTGAATGCCTGTTCCGGGGTATTGCTCCATTCCAGAATTTTCTTGACCCAGTACATCCGCATATATCCGTGCATTTTACCAGTGAATCTCATCTCGTTTTGAGCAGCATTCCAGTAAGGGTCGTGTGTTTCCGCATTTTCGAATTGGTCAAAACTATATAAGTATTCGCGGGGATCTTCTTGATGGGCTTTTAGCGTTTCACCAGCCCAATCCGGTATCGCTCTCCATAAATTATCGTACTTAGAGTTGTAGAAAACGAAGTTAAAGCTCAGTTCTCGTCTAACAATTAGCTCTTCTAAGTAAGGATCCACTCCGGGACTGTTTGTGTCGATAACCTTTAGAGCGATTTCTAGGGGCGATATTTGCCCAAAATGCAGATAGGGGCTTAGGTTAGAAAGATAATTTTTACTGGGATCGTTTCTCTTGTCGGGAAATTCATCGAGCTTGTTTTCCAAAAAATCTTCCAGATTTTCTAGTGCTTTGCTATAGCCCCCGGTGAAATCCTCGACAGGTTTTACTGATCGATCCACCTTTAAGTTTTTGAGGATGGTTTCCTTTTGCGAAGGAGCCGCAGAACTTTTTTTCAGATCGAGATCAAGTGAGCTTTTATCGGGGGTATGTGGCTCAAGCTCGATCAGGTAATTTTGTAATTGATCGTTGATTTTTGGCCGAATCGTATATGCTGCATATTCCTCTTTGTCACTTGCTTGCTCGACTGGAACAACCACGTTGGTTTCTACCTCGATCAGCTCGCAGTCAATCTTATCAGAAACTCTTTTTCGCCATCCTCTTTCGATTCGAAGATATCCTCTGTCCACTACAGTCAACGCAGACTTACTCGAAAGTGATAGAACGCCCTTTGGTGGCTCGGTTTGTTCCACCACCATTTGGATCCCTCTATCCTCGAGGGTTTGTTTGGTTTCCCCTAAGCCCTCTAGCATGAATTTGTAATGCCTTAGGTTTGCATCGGGAAAATTGTCAGTCAATCCGAAAAAGACGACTAGAGGTAGATCAAAAGAGTTTGCTTGTTTAATTGAGTATTCAAGTGCGTGGTTATAGTATGCACGCTGTGCTGCTTGCATCCAGTAAAGTACATACTTTCCTTCTTCGTTAAGGGGTTTATCGTTTAATCTTTGTATCCTTTCTTTTTGTATCATTTTCTAACTCCCGAGCTTGAATCTCGCTTTTAGAAGGAATTAACATGTTTGTTCATAGATGAGGGAAAAGTCTATTTCTCTTCCCAGTTGTTCCCTAAACTGATTAGTAAGGTTTGCACGAAGATTTTCCGGGGGGTTTTCTCCTTGAATCCTGAGAGTCAAAGAGTTGACTTTTTGAAAGAAAAGACCAGTTTCTTGAACCTCAAAGCCCTCTAGCCTGGTGTTAGATTTGGCCAGCGCATTTTCGGTTATTTTCCTTAGGTGTGAGACTGTGTTTGCTTCCTCTTTCATATTCCAGGTTACAAATCCCAAAAAAGTGGCGATTATTAGTAGGAGAACTATAAGGACCATGATTCTACTTTTTGTTGCTCTTTCCGCGCCCTTTTGCTCGTACCATCTTCCTGGCTTGTATCCCTGTATCCACAGAGTGAAGGTCCCAGCTAAGTTGATGCTGACCATGTTAATTAGAAGAAGGATACCAGCTCCGCTGGTGATCTGGAGGTTTAGCGTGCTTATACCTATACCGGCCGCCGCGGCTGGGGGTAATAAGGCTACTGCAATCATGACCCCAACCAGTGCCGAATTAATGCCGGCGGTGAGCGAAAAAGCTCCAGCCAACCCCGAGCCTAAGGCAACGACCAGACTGAGAAAACCAGGGTTGAGTTGATGTGTGATCTGATTTAGCTGCAGTAGGTCGAAGTTTGGAGATAGGATTAAGGAAAGGGCAATTCTCGTGAAGACGATACTACTGGAGATTGCCAGCAGGACGCCCAGTATCTGTTGTTTAACTCCTGTTAAGAACATATCCTGGTCATCTATGACCGTACCCACACAGCTCATCATTGCCGGACCGATAAGTGGTGCTATTACCATGGATCCGACAACCACGGCTGTATTGTCAAGCAGAATTCCGGCAGCTGCTATAATCGAAGCAGCAATTATAAGAAGATAGTAACTTGGCGAGGAAGGAGCAAGTCCCTCGACACTGGCTTTCAGCTCCTGTCTGGCGACCTTGCTTTCGTCGGTTTCTTCTGATTTTTTGTATCGATCCTTTAGTTCTTCGAACTCCTTGGCCACTATCGCTTCTGCTTTAGTAACTACCGTAAAGCCGTTTTTCTCAAGACCAGCATTTCTTAGATCGTCGAGGATTTCTTCTACTCCCTGTTTGGGGATTGGAAAAAAGAGTACGTCGCTGTATTTTCTCTGTGAAGTTTCAGGACTCACCACGTAATCTATTCCCTTTTCCTTCAGTAACTCTACAATCGTGTCTTTTTTCCCTTCAGGAATTATGACTTGAATCAGTCTCAATGTTATTACCGCCTTTGTTTATCTTTCAACTAGATAGTGCTAAACCTTTGTATTAATGGTACTTTGCGGCAGACTTCAATTTCTGTGCCTGAGTCGTTTAAAGTATTTGAGACCCTCAAAAACAGTTAGATAAATTACAGTTGAGATGAGGACGAAATACCAATCCATAGCTCTCATTGGTCCGAATGCCAGGAAATCACTTATGTAAGGCGCGTAAATGGCAAGTAAAACTAGCCCGATAGAAATTATCACCGATACGAGGAGTATTCTGTTGGTAAAGAAGTGTTTGCTGAATAAGGAGACCCGTTCATTCCTGCGTTCGAGAATGTTGATGTACTGAGAGAATACGATCGTGCTGTAACTCAGGGAAGTTGCAATGAAATAACTGAGCTCGTTTACGCTTTCCGTAGTTAAAGTTATACCCCCCCGGAACATGAAGAGAAGGAAATTAGCGAAGGCCAGGCCGCCAATAACGATGCCCAGGGAAGAAATTTCGAAGCCGGACAGTAAGTCCAACATATGTTCAGATGGCTTTCTAGGTCTTCTGGTCATAGTGTTTTTGCTTGGCGGATCGTAGGTGAGCAAAGTTAGAGGTCCTATTTCCCCCAGTAAGTCAATTGCCAGAATCTGCGCTGCCAGTATGGGAATGGGGTAATTGCCGACTGCGGCTCCTAATAGTCCTAACAATACAAGTACCAGCTCGCCGATATTGGTGGTGAGAGAAGCAAAAACGGTCTTTTTTAAGTTATCATATATCGTTCTACCGCCCCTTATAGCGTGGACCAGGGTCGTAAAATTGTCATCCAGTAAGACTAGCTTCGAAGCTTCTTTGGCCACATCGGTGCCCTTTTTGCCCATGGCGACGCCGATGTGAGCTCGTTTGAGCGCAGGTGCGTCGTTAACCCCATCTCCAGTAACCGCGACCACCTCTTCTTGATCTTCGAGTGTTTTGACGATATTTAACTTGTCTTCGGGGTCGACTCGGGAGAAAATAATTGATTCTCTCTCACGCAGGGTTTCTTTCAATTCGGTTTCTTCCATATCCCTGAGCTGAGTGCCAGTTATCACGGGGACTTCCTCACTGGAATCGATTAATCCGACCTGTCTGCCAATTGCACGTGCAGTATCGGGGTGATCTCCGGTAAGGATGTTGACCTTGATATGTGCCTTTTGTGCTTCCGATATCGCTTCTTTAACTCCCTCCTTGGGAGGATCGATCATTGCCATTAGGCCAAGGAAGGTCAGTTCTTTTTCTATTTTCTCTCTTTCGTATTCTTCTTTATGAGTGTCTAACGGCCTCCGGGCAATCGCCAACACTCGCATGCCATTTTGCGAGTATCGCTCGTTGACCTTCTTAATTTGTTCTTTATCCGATTCCGTTATTTCCTGTTTTTCGCCGTCTTTGTAAATATAGTTGCTGATTTCTAATAGGCTGCTGGTTGATCCTTTTGTGGTAAGTTTGATTTCGTCACCGAATTGTCTAACGGAACTCATCCTGTTTAACTCTGAGCTGAAGGAAAACTCCTGCAATTCAGGATTTTCTTCGTCTTCGGTTTCCGATCTGGTCCCCAGTTTCGTGGATAGAGCAACCAGTGCGGCCTCCGTTGGATCGCCAATGGGATACCACGAACTGTGCTCTTCGTCTGGCTCGTGGATTTCGGCATTTGAGGACATTGTTGCCGAGTCCATCATAATTTCCAGTTCGTCTAATTGTTTGTCGCTGACTGAGTCGCCCTCGTGATCTAGAATATCCCCTTCAGGTTCGTAACCCCTTCCGGTGACTTCAAATTCTTGACCGTCGAACCAGACAGATTGTACGGTCATCTCGTTTTTCGTTAATGTTCCCGTTTTATCCGTGCAGATTACAGTAGTCGAACCCAAAGTCTCAACGGAGGGTAAGCTTTTTACTACCGCGTTTTTGTCGGCCAGAGAATTACTTCCCGTCGACAAAGCTACGGTAACCTGGGCTGGTAGCGCTTGAGGGACCATTGCCATTGCCACTCCGAGTGCGTACACCAAACTCATATAGATGGTGAAGTTTTGTATCATTCCCAGTACGAACAATATGACACTTATTACGATGACTGCTGCGGTTAACTGGTTAGCCAGGCGACGTAGTTCTTTTTGCAGGGGTGTTATCACTTCCCCTTCCTCCTCGGTTAACCCGGCTATCTTTCCGGTTTCGGTCTCCATCCCCGTTGCTACCACGACCCCTGTGCCTCTCCCGGAAGCCACGGTCGTTCCTGCATAGGCCATATTGTTTCTGTCACCCATGGATACTTCTTCTTCGATTGGATCGGTTAGCTTCTCCTGAGGAACCGATTCACCAGTGAGGGCAAAGTCATTTGTCTTTAAACTGGCTATCTCAAATAGTCTGATATCTGCCGGAACTTTGTCCCCCTCTTCAATTTTCACTATGTCTCCAGGAACCAATTTATCCTGAGATACTTCCACCAATTTGCCGTCCCGTTTAACTTTTGCTGGAGAACTGATCAAGGTTTTTAGTTTATCAACGATCTCTCCCGCTCTGTATTCATGAATAAATCCAATTGTTGCGTTGACAAAAACTATTATGAATATGATTGTTCCATCTCGGAAGTTTCCGATGAAGTAGGACACAAGACCACCGATAATTAGTATGATAATTAGGAGTTCTTTAAATTGAGACAGAAAAAGCAGCCATAGAGGCATTTCAAGGCTGGTTTTTAGTTCGTTTTTTCCGTACTTTTCGAGCCTTTTGCGGGCTTCGGTATCTGACAGTCCGTCTTTGTCCGTATCCAATTTATTTAGTACGTCGTCTTCCGCTGTCTGGTAGAATTTTCTTTCTGGTGACATGCTCCCGTCCTCCACAGAGTTAATCTACATCAAAGTACATAGTCAAGACGTCTTCAGCTGAAACAGTCCTTCTGGAGTTAGCTATCTTATTTTGATGAATATAGTTTATAACTGCAAGCTTGTCTTTCAGTGGGCGGTTAGTATTGGAGTTCGATCATTCCGGCTGAGCACAGTGACCCAGCTTGCAGGGTGGAAGGAATGCAAAGTGGGTCCCTGCATTCGCAACTTCCACCCGGGCTCCGCAATACTAAAGCGGAGGAGATAACCGCAGCTGGATTTGTGCATAACGGGGTCCTCGCCCCTGACTCCCCTCTAGATATACCTTTTCGTTTCTTTTTCCAGTGGAATGCGGGAAATACACTTGTACCCTTGATCATTTAGTACAAAAAACACTTTGTAAACGCTCCAACATGTAATAAAATACTGTGTATAATTAATGTTAGCTTAGCTGGCAACACAAAAAACTACAAAATAACTAAACTCCAACGAGGGGGAAACAAAAGATGAGCGAAAAAGTAAACCCATTTGAAACTGCACAAAGACAATTGGACAAGGCAGCAGCTGCCTTAGACCTAGAAAATTCAGTCCATCAAGCCCTGCGTGAACCGATGCGTACGCTTACAGTAAACTTTCAGGTCAAGATGGACGATGGATCTACGAAAACCTTTACCGGCTATAGGGTACAGTATAACGACGTTCTGGGACCGACCAAAGGTGGCCTACGCTTTCATCCAGATGAAACAAGAGATACGGTAAAAGCGTTGGCCGCGTGGATGACCTGGAAAACGGCTGTCGCTGACGTACCTTATGGGGGAGGCAAAGGGGGAGTGGTCTGTAACCCAAAAGAACTTTCCCAAAATGAGCTGGAGAGAATATCCAGGGCCTACATATCCTCGATATCTAACTTCATAGGTCCGGATAAGGACATACCGGCACCGGACGTATACACAAACCCCCAGGTTATGGCCTGGATGATGGACGAATACTCCAAGGTAAAGGGACTAAACGCTCCTGGTGTGATCACAGGTAAACCCGTAGAGGTCGGTGGGTCATTGGGTAGAGGCGATGCCACAGCCCGTGGTGTAATCTATACCATCAGAGAAGCAGCCAAGAAGTTAAACGTAAAACTGGACGAGGCCAAGGTGGCCATTCAGGGTTACGGTAACGCCGGTTACTTTACGGCAACCCTGAGCGAGGAATTACTGGACTGTAGTGTGGTGGCTGTAAGTGATTCTCAGGGTGGTGTATATAACGAAGACGGACTAGACATAGATGAGGCCAAGGAGTACAAAAACGAAAATGGTACTGTAGTGGGCTATTCTGGTGGAGAAAAGATAACAAACGACGAGCTATTTGCTCTGGATGTCGACGTGTTGATACCGGCAGCCATAGAGAACGTAATAACAGAAGAGAACGCAGGTGATGTAAATACGACCATCTTGGCAGAGGCGGCAAACGGTCCCACCACCCCCGAGGCGGACGATATACTCTACGATAACGGCATATACGTAATCCCTGATTTTCTATGTAATGCGGGTGGGGTGACGGTTTCCTACTTTGAGTGGGTACAGAACAGAAACCGTTACTACTGGACAAAAGAAGAAGTTTATGAGAGGTTGGACAAAAAAATGACCCAGGCATTTTCAGATGTACACAACCGGGCACAAGCTGAGGACGTAGATAATAGAACCGCCGCCTACATGGTATCCATAGAAAAGGTAGCCCAGGCCATGAAGTTACGTGGTTGGGTGTAGGTCAAAGATAACTGATCACCTAACCTCCTTTGTCGATTGATGAAGGAGGTTAGGTGAAGAACCCCGCCCCAAGGTACGGGGTTTGTAGAAAAACAGATTTAACCGGTTTTGTGGACAGATAAACGATGATCCTGGATAATTTGACTTAGGAACAAAACAGAGAACATTTCAATACTTATTATTCATAGCTGATCAGAAATGGAAGAAAACACTTCTAACAGAATTAGATTTGGCAAGGGCGAAGTCGACCCTGAGAAGGTCTTTACGGTATCAGAGCTGAACAGACAAGCCCGGGCGTTACTCGAATCTAAGTTTAGTCACATCTGGGTAGAGGGAGAAATATCCAATCTAAGCGTCTCTTCAAGCAACCATGCCTATTTTACTTTAAAGGAAGAAGGCTCAGAGATCAGCGCTGTAATGTTTTCTGGAGATAGAACAAACTTGGATTTGGCTCTCGAGGATGGAATCGCGGTCCTCGCAAAAGGAACGCTGACCGTCTACGAGAGACGGGGAAGATACCAGTTATTGGTTAGGGATCTCAAAGAGATCGGTGCTGGAAAGCTGCAAAAGCAATTTGAAAAGTTAAAAAAGCAGCTGAAGGAAGAGGGTTTGTTTGATGTTAAACATAAAAAGCCCATACCCCGGTTTCCTTCTAATATCGGGGTTATTACTTCCTCAACAGGTGCAGCGGTCAGAGATATAGTAACTACAATTGAGGAAAGGTTTCCTCCGGTGTCCGTTTACGTGTTCCCTGTAACAGTTCAGGGTGAGAAGGCGAGTGGACAGATTGCTGATGCGATAAGACAGGCAAATCGGCCGATGGATCGACTGGAATTGGACGTGCTAATAGTGGGTAGAGGTGGAGGTTCCTTGGAGGATTTGTGGCCATTTAACGAGGAAGTCGTGGCCAGAGCAATTTTCGAATCCGAGATACCTATAGTTTCTGCTGTCGGTCACGAAGTTGATTTTACCATTTCGGACTTTGTTGCTGACAAACGGGTACCTACACCTACAGCCGCAGGAAAAGTGGTGGTGCCTGATAAAGAAGAGATATTGAATCTAGTTGATGGCTATCTCCAGAGAATGAAAAGTCTGGAGTTATCCCTTATGAATCACTACCGCGAGTACTCAGAACAGATTACATCCAGTTTTGCATTTAGGTTACCATTTAGGGCTTTGGAGGATAAATGGCAAGAGTACGATAGACTGAGCAAAGACCTATCTGGAGGGATGAGTCAAGTTCTTTCTGCAAAGGAGGAGGACACGAGTTCTCTTGTGAAACGTTTATCACTTGCTAATCCTACTAGATTGCTCGGTAAGGGCTATTCCATTACAACGACTGAAGAAGGAGAAGTGCTTACTGAAGCGGTAAATGCTGAAGTAGATGAATCCTTGAAGACACAGCTTTTCAAGGGTATTATTCGTTCTGTAGTCACGGAGGTTAAAGAAGATGGCGGAGGATGAAAAGGTTGAACTGGAAGAGGATTTACAGCAACTTGAGGAAATTGTAAAAGATTTAGAAAATGAAAAAATAGATTTGGATCACTCTATAGACCTCTTTGAACGGGGGGTTAATCTGGCAGAAAAGGTGAAAGATCGTCTATCGAACGCCGAAACGCGGCTGAAGAAAATTGTAGAAAGCAGTGACTTGGAATTAGGGATAGATGACTTTGACCTGGAATAACCGCTACTGGAGAGAGAATCATTATGGGTGTGAATTTGTGATATTTTGGGTGATTATTGGTCATAATGGATAATTTTAAAGACTTGAATTCTTTGTTCTTGGAGAAGTCTGCTAAATTTCCTGACAGTACCTTTAGCTCATCTTCTCCCAATCCTACTAATGGTTACGTTTATGAGAATATCACTTTTTCTGAACTTTCGGATCTTGTGGATAGGCTGGCGTATGCCTTCGTGAATACTTTTGACGTTGGCAGGGGAGATAAAGTAGCAATTATCGGACGGCCACATCCCAAGTGGGCTGCCTCGTTTTTTGCTACCCAGAGGGTTGGGGCGATAGGCGTACCTATATCTTATAATTTTACGTCAGAGGAGATTAGAAGAATTCTCAACGAGTCCGAAGCAAAGTTAGCTATAGTTCAGAGCGATAAACACTCTGTTGTCGCTGAGAAATTTAACCAGCTGTCATATTTACAGAACCTGGTTGTTTACGGTGGTGAAGCTGAAGAGGGATTTAGGACCTGGGAATCTTATCTTACCGAGGAAACTTACACCGAGGAGGCGAACGTTAACAAAGATGACACGGCAGTGTTAATGTACACTTCCGGCACTACCGGACATGGTAAAGGTGTAATGTTAAGCCATAAGAATTTATTGGTAAATGTCAGGGATATCGCTCAAGCTCTCGATGTTTCTCCAGCTGATTGCTTTGTTTCAATACTACCCTGGGACCATATTTATGGGCTAACAACTACATTGTTGATCCCGCTGGATTTTGGTGCTTCAATGGTTTACACGGTTGACTACAGGAATTTACCAAAAGTCTTGAAGGAACACAATGCGACGATTCTTTTAGGTGTACCGAAGCTGTTGAATGCTCTTTACGATGAAATCATTCAAGAAATTAAGTCCAAATGGTTGACTAGATTGTTATACAGGTCCTTGCCAAGTTTGCTCAGGAGCGGTGTCAAGAGGAAGTTCGCCGGCAAGCAGTTTAGGTTCACCGTTTCGGGAGGAGCTCCGTTAAATCACGAGATATCCGAAGGGTTAAGAAATCTTGGTATTGGTGTAATGGAAGGTTATGGTTTGACTGAAACTTCACCGGTTCTAACATTTACTCCGGATCCGTTTAACGAAAAACCGGGGAGCGTTGGATTGGCTTTGCAGAGCGTGGAACTCAAGCTGACGGAAGCTGACGAGAACGACATTAATGAAGTATTAGCTCGCGGTCCTAACGTTATGAAGGGTTATTATAAGAATAAAAACAAGACCGATGAGGTGCTTGAAGATAATGGCTGGTTGCACACTGGAGATTCGGGGAGGATGGACGAGGACAACTGGCTTTACCTTAATGGCAGGAAGAAGAATGTGATAGTGCTGGAATCTGGGAATAATGTCTATCCGGAAGAGGTGGAAGGCGAATTGGAGAAGATTTCTTACATAGATGATGTGATGGTCCGACAGTCTTGGCGGAAAAACCGGCCCGTCGTTTCCGCTGTGATATACCCGGATTTTGAGAAGCTCGAAGAGGATAACATCACTAATTTAGAAACCATAAAGTCCGTTCTGTGGGAGAAGATAAAGGTCCAATCCAAGAATTTGGCTTACTTTATGAGAATTAAGAGTAAACAGGATATCGAAGTACTTGAGGAGCCATTTGAAAAAACCCCGACCTTGAAAGTCAAACGTTATCTCTATCAGGATCAGGAGGAATAAGGTGAACCGACCGAGCAGGAATGACTTACCCCTGGCTTAATACCGGATAGAGAAAGAATCAAATTCCCCTTTGTAATCTTCAAAGTTTTTTTGAAAGTCAGCTACCCTCGCTAGTCTGGGGCCCTGTTTTGCCCATCCAATGAACCTTGTAATTGTGGTTTCCTCGCCTTCGGCTACAACCTCTACGTCACCATTTGCCAGGTTACGCACCCATCCGGTTAAATTAAGTTGATTAGCTTGTCGCCTTGTGTTTGCCCTAAAACCGACCCCCTGAACTCTTCCGGATATGGTTAGTCTGACTCTTTTATTGGGCATAAGACCCTCCAAAGTAAAGAAATGAACCCCTAGTTTTCCATAAAAGATGGTAACAAAGAAATGGTAAGGTTCAACACCTGGCGAGGAGTGTATATCAACTGCTAGTGTACAGGTCCTTTTTACCCATAGCTTTATGTATTAGAATAGCGTGGCAGAACGGCTCCGTTGATGTCCATAATATTGAACTGTAATTGAAGGCTGTTTGGAGAGTGCAATGTCTCAAAGTCTCTTGTTTGGATTATCCGCGATAGTGGTATTTATTCTAGGGGGATCTCTGTTTGTCAGAGTTAAATTTAACAATTTCTGGAAAATAAACCTTCAGGAAACCCTAGCCAGCGAGTTAAGCGTGGGAGATCTTGTTCAAAAGATCTCTGCCGATAGGGGTTTAGGAGGAGTTGAAGTTAGAAAAGGAGGTTCTTTGACTATGGCAAGATATGACTTCAATGGAATTATCCATTTGCCCGATTTGCCCGAGAACTCTCTCCTTTACCTGGGAATAGCTTTACACGAACTGGCTCATCTCGAACAAGAGAACAAAGTTCCTCTTCTACCATCAATATTGGGTTTAATAGGCGTGATCTGTAGAGCTGGGACGTACCTCTTTTTCCCCATGTTTCTCGTCGGTATTTTGTTTTATTGGCCGCTGGTATACGCTGGTTTATTTGTTTATTTGCTGGTAGCGGTTCTGGTGGTACTTGAGATACCAATTGAGATAGATGCCTCTCGGAAAGCAATCTCTTATTTAAACTGTTATTACGACCTGGATAAGCGCAAATTGAAGAAACTGAAACAACTTCTGCGATTGGCTATAATTACCAGGTTGTCAGTTTTCACGACAGGATTTCTTGAATTTTTTCTTAGACGAGGTGAGTAAATTTGGCTGCGGTATCAATTGCTCCGTCGATACTTGCTGCGGATTTTAGCAGGCTTGAGCGAGAGATAGAGGAAGTACAAGAGCTATCAACCTATATTCATGTAGACGTAATGGATGGACATTTTGTTCCAAATATCACGATTGGCCCTCTCGTTGCTAATTCCCTCAAGCGTTCCAGAAAGGTTAATATTCCACTGAGTGTTCACCTGATGATATCGGATCCCTGGCAGTATGGGCCCGAGTTTGACCTTGACAGTGAAGATCTGATTATTTTCCATTTAGAAGCTACGGATCGCCCCAACAAACTTATTGATAGGCTTAGACAAACAAGCGGGAAGGTTGGAATTTCGCAGAAACCCGAGAGTGAAGTCGAGAAAGTGTTACCTTTGCTTCCTCACCTTGATGAGGTTTTGGTTATGGGAGTTTCACCGGGTTTTGGTGGCCAGGAATTTAGACCTGAGGCGGTCGAGAGAATAGAGTATTTAAGTAGGAAGATCGACGAGCACGATCTCAACCTTTCCGTTGCTGTCGATGGTGGAATGAACGTTGCAACCATCAAAGATGTCGTTCAAGCGGGGGCCAATGTCATTGTCGCGGGGTCCGCGGTTTTCGGCCAGCAAGACAGAGAACGTGCGATTAAACAGTTGGTCAAATCTGCTGAGGAGCGTTAAAAGGTGGAAAAGTTTACACGGCAAGATGAACTTTATATGAGTAGAGCTTTAAAGCTGGCGAAGCAAGGCAATGGGTATGTCAACCCCAATCCGCTGGTTGGTGCCGTAATTGTAAAAGACGGTGAAGTAGTTGGTAAAGGCTATCACAGAAAATTTGGAGGACCTCACGCTGAAGTTAGAGCTCTGGAGGATGCTGGTAACCTGGCGCAAGGTGGAAAGATGTACGTAACACTCGAGCCGTGTACACACCATGGAAAAACGCCGCCCTGCACGGATGCGATCATCGATAATGGCTTGAAAGAAGTTTTTATTGCAACTAAAGATCCAAATCCAAAGGTGTCTGGCGGTGGTGAAGAAAGGCTAAGAAAGGCAGGAATCAAAGTTCATGTTGGTTTGTTGGAGCAAGAAGCGATTAGGATAAACGAGATCTTTTTTCGTTATGTGCAGACAGGGATACCCTTTGTTCTTCTCAAGTTGGCAATGACCGCTGACGGCAAATTAGCCACCACTACCGGGGATTCCCGATGGGTTACCTCCGAAGTTTCAAGGAAGAGAGTTCACGAGTTGAGATCGCGCTATAGCTCTATAATGGTGGGCAAAAATACTTTACTGGAGGATGATCCCCGATTGACTGTTAGAAAAGTCGACGGACCGGACGGCGCCAGATTTATCCTGACCACGAGCGGCGATATCCCTACCGATTTGCATGTGTTTAACTTATCCAGTTCAGCTCAAACCATTGTAGTAACTGGTAAAGGTACAACTGATACTAGAGTGGAATCGTTTCGGAACGTGGGAGCCTCGGTTTGGAAAGTAAAGACCAAAGATGGCCGAATTGATTTATCGGATCTCTTGGTAAGAATTGGTGATAATGGATACGATAGTCTGCTTGTTGAGGGGGGCGGTGAGCTTGCCTGGTCGTTTCTTTCTCAAGGTCTGGTTGACAAGATCCATTTCTTTATATCTCCGAAGATTATCGGAGGGGTGGACGCTATAAGTGCGGTTGGAGGGGCTGGAATGGAAAAGATAAATGAGGCGATTCAACTGGAGCGTGTCCAGATAAGCAAGTCTGGACCCGACGTTTCCTACGTTGGATACCCTCGATCAGTAGAAGATACCAATTACTAGCACGTTAAGCATGACCTGGAGCAAGTAGATATCGAAAACTGCTGTTAGGTGGTTGAATCTGTAGTACAGTCTGTGGTGAAGGTGTGAGTCATCGGCTCGCATTATACCTTTTTTGGAACGAGTGCGTCTGACTATCGCCCATGCGGTATCAAAGACAGGTACCCCAATAAGTAGTAACCCGGGCAATAACCTCCACTCTAAAGCACCTGTTGGACTTCTTTGGGATAAACCCATCATTATGCAATAAGAAAGCAAAAAACCGATGAAATATGAGCCCCCGTCACCAAGGAATAGATTTGCGGGATAAAAGTTGTATAAGATAAATCCGGTTAGGGTAGCCAGAGCTAGGCCGATAACAAGGTAGATCGGTGGATTTGTACTGATAAGCAACAGGGACACCATGGTGATTATACCAAGGCCTGTTGCCAGTCCGTCCAGCCCATCTATCAGGTTGATAGCATTTGTTCCCCCAGCCAGCCAAAAGATTACGAGTAGAAGATTAACTGGACCCGTTACTCTCACGGACAGAGTTTCAGTAAACCCAAGGACGGTCGTTGGGATTTGGATTAGTGATACGAGTGTAACAGCAGCTCCCAGGTGCAGAAAAAGTTTTAGCTTTGGGCTCACTTTCCACAAGTCGTCAAATATTCCAGTTGTGAACACTAAGGCAAGGCTAATGGTCAGAGCCAGAGGGTGTCTGATATTGAAGAAATAGATCGGTAGGAAGCCAAGTAAGACCACGGGTCCACCCAGAGGCTTTGGTTGTTGATGGATTTTTCTGTAGCTCTGTTCTGGGTTATCGGTGAATCCGACTTTTGAAGCTATGTGTAAAAAGATATAGCCGAGAACCAGCGTCAAGCCGAAAGATAACATCCAAGCGTAGTGAGGAACGCCCGATTGGATTAACTTTAAACCTGGAAAATGTTGTGTCATAATATTGCGATACCATGAATAGTGTGGAAATAATTAAGCGAGCTGCCAAAAGCGAAAAACTTAATCATGCTTATCTAGCCCCTGTTTACTCTGGAACTAACCTCAGACACTATGGGTCCGAGCTTGCCCAAGAGATATTATGTTCCCCATCAGAGGTCACTTGTCGAAACAAAGTAATTAAAAACATCCACCCCGACCTGACCTGGCTATCGGTACCCAATAATAAGAGTAAAATCTCTATAAACCAAGTTGCAGATATAATATCAAGCGCTGTTCATGCCCCGACTGAGTCGCAAAAAAGAGTTTACCTTATCGAAAAAGCTGACGATTTCTCCTTGGAAGCTGCGAACAGTATGTTAAAAATTCTCGAGGAACCTCCTGAATACGTTTATTTCCTTATGTTAACTGAAGATCTCGACCAGCTACTTGATACTATCGTCTCACGGTGCCAGCAATTACCGAGGGGTGGATTGACGGTGAACGGTCTCTCACAGTTGCTTCGCGCTGAGGGTTTCTCTGAACAACAGGCTGAGTATTTGATGACTGTAGTGAACAATCGGGCAGACCTTGCCGATGATTTGCTTTCAGATTGTCCGGAAAACCCTGAAGAACGGATGAAGGACTACCTGAATGAGTACCGGGCTTTAAGTTTGGTTGAATTGACTGAGAAATATTGTCAGGCGTCCGATCTTATAGAAAAGGACGTGGTGGCTAAATTGTTTCACCAAGATATTTGTACGGCCGGCAGCGCTCAGATAATTGAGTCGGTAAAACTCCTCAAGAATCGGTCAGAATTAGAGTTACGGTATTTGATGACGAAAGGTTTACTTTACTGGAGGAAGGAGTTAAGGGCAACCCTTAGCGAAAACGATTTAGCATCTTCGAGCGAGAGCTGCACTGAATCTCTACGAAGAGCGGATATTTTAGAAAAAGCGATAAGATACATTTCGACAAATGCCAACGTGCAACTTCTTCTTGAAGCGACGTTTTTGAAATTGTCTATGCCGGGTAGTAGTCTTGTTAATGAACTGTAAACAAGTCTGGTGATTTGTAACTTGTAGCCTACTTTCAGGTGAGTAACAAATCTCAAAGCAACCATTGTTCTAAATATTTAGAATAGGTGATTTCTGTGCTAGCTTACAAGGTGTTGCTGATTGAATATGACTAAAAAGCTCGTTATCGGGATTTCTAAGACCAAGCGCCGAAAAATACTCGCGAAAGGCGGCATAGATTCTGTGAAAGTAGGCGATCACTACATAGTTACAAATGACAACATTCAAGAGATTGGCGAAGTATTGAAAGAGAAGCCTGCTTCAAGTGGTCGGGAAATGAATTGGAGTATAGTGAGGGAGGCGGGTGATCAAGATCTACTACAGCAAGAAATCAATCAGGAACAGGCTGACAAGGCTATTAATGTTGCCCAGCAGTTTGCCGACAAGCGTTCTCTGCAGATGAAGGTTATTGGTAGCGAGTATTCCCTGGAGAAGGCGCAGCTAAAATTCTATTTTAAATCTCCTCACCGGGTTGACTTTAGAGGTTTAGTGAAAGCTCTTGCCCACAAGTATTCTACAAGAATAGAACTGGAGCAAGTTGGGCCCAGGGAGGCAGCTTCAATCATTGGTGGTCTGGGAAGATGCGGTCGCGAACTGTGCTGCAGAAGGTTTTTGTACGAGCCTGGACCCATCCCGATGGAAATTGCAGAGAAACAAGGGCTTTCCGTTTCCCCCGATAGACTAACTGGTGTGTGTGGCCGATTGCTGTGTTGTCTCGAATATGAGCTAGAAGATTATGTGGAAAGCCTAAAAAAAATGCCGGACAAGGGCTCTGATGTTAAGTCCCCTGGCGGGAACGGCATAGTTGTAAAGAGGAACGTTCAGAAAAAGACCCTTAGAGTCAAGCTTAATGACGAAGAGGTTAAAGAGTTTTCTTTAGACGAGGTCGAATTGCTCGATGCCGGTTAGCCCGAAGCTTTGGCGCTTAGTATTTGAAGTTCTCCATCGCTTACTCGAGATTGGAGTTTGTTCAATAAGTGCTGTTCGATTTTTCCGGTTACAAATATTGTTTTAGTTTTATATTTCTCGCTGGATACTTCCCCGTTGTTGTGGAACCAGTCCAGCAAATCAGCTTTGGCATAGGGGATCTGCAAGGATACAGTTTTTATCTCATCTCCCAGCTTGTCTCCGATATATTCTTTGAGCTTATCCAGATTATGGCCGGTTTTTGCTGAGATTACGATGGAATTCTTTATTTCGTTTTCTATTCCTGCTAACTCGTCCCCGTTGGCAAGTTTGTCTGATTTGTTCAGTACGTTTATCATTGGGGGCCTTGACTGGTTATCATCAAAGAAGTCTTCATTTAGAATCTTATTGACCACCTGCCACCTGGCCACCAGCTTGTCATTAGTGGCATCCATTAAATTGAGCAATAGATCGCCGGTTCTCGCTGACTTCAGTGTCGATCTAAACGCGGGGATCAGCTGATGGGGAAGTTTTCGAATAAGTCCTACTGTATCGGTTAAGAGTATCGTTCGTTTATCCGGTAACTCTAACTTTCTTGTTAATGGGTCCAATGTAGCAAATAATTTGTCTTCTTCAAAGCCTTCTGATCCCGTAAGTTTGTTGAGGAGAGTAGTTTTTCCTGAATTGGTATAACCTATAAGTGTAACTAAAGGGATTTTGCTGTTCTCTCGACGCTTGCTTCGGACATCCAGCTCCATTGAAGCGTTTTTTAGCTTTCTCCGGATTGAATCGATTCTTCGTTGCACTTTTTCTCTATCTCTGTCTAATCGGGTTTGCCCGGGACCCCGGGTGCCGATGCCACCTGCCTGTCTCTCCAGTGATTCTCCCCATCCTCGTAATCTTGGTAGTAAGTACTCGTACTGGGCGAGTTCAACTTGTAGTTTCGCTTCTTTAGTCTGGGCCCTTTGGGCAAAAATATCTAATATTATCTGGGTTCTGTCCACCACCTTTACCCCTAATCTCTCCTCCAGGTTTCTGGCTTGAGCGGGTCTCAGTTCGTCGTCAAAGACTATAACATCTATGTCTTTCTGTTCTGCTAAATCCTTTATGTGGTTGGCCTTACCCTTACCGATGAAGTATGAGGGGTCGGGTTGAGATCTATTTTGGACGACGGTCTCGACTACTATTAGTCCGGCGGTTTTTGCCAGGGAGCTCAGTTCGTTCATTGACTCTGTTTTTGTCCAGAGTTGGTTTTCTTTGGTGCAGAAAACGTTGAGTCCAGCCAGTATTGCTCTTTCCTTGGCTTCTACCCGCGCCCTTTTTCCAACTCTGTCTTCAGCTAACCTGTTATTTTGGTTATTCATGCATGCAGCCGGTCCAAATCGGCGTTTAGACGCTGAAAATTGTCGACCAAGTTGCTATACCCACGGTCGATATGTTCTGTACCCGAGATGACTGTCTGTCCTGTTGCAGCGAGTCCAGCAACTACCAAAGAAGCTCCTGCCCGAATATCCGTTGCCGAGACCTTCGTTCCTCGTAGGTTTTTCTTCCCATTTATGAATAGGGTGCTTGAATTTGGTACGGAGATATCTGCTCCCATCTTTCTCAGTTCTGCTACGTGACCGAAGCGGCTGTCGAATACTGTTTCTTTAACTACACTTTTTCCGTTTGCTAACGCAAGGAACGTCGTTATAGGAGCCTGTAGGTCTGTGGGAAAACCCGGGTATGGTAAAGTTATTACTTCTAAGCTGCGGGGACGACTTTCGCTGATTACCTCGATTGTATCTTTTTGTTCATTCACCTCGATTCCAGCATTACGAAGTTTTGATGTTAGTTGTTTTAAGGTTGAGGGTCGGACATCATTAAGTACTACGTTCCCTCCTGTAGAGCCAACGGCGACCATATACGTTCCTGCTGCTATCCTATCGGGTAAAACCTTGTAAGTTCCGCCGGTTAGCTTCGTGGTGCCTTCCACGGTTAGTACAGAACCATTGACTTCTATATTTGCGCCTAGTTGTTGAAGAAAATGTACCAGGTCGCGTACTTCTGGTTCCTGTGCCCCATTGTAAATAGTTGTTTTTCCACTTGCTTTTACTGCGCCCATTAACAATTGTTCTGTGGTACCTACTGAGGGGTAGTCGAGAAAGATGTCTGCCCCCAGAAGTTCGTTTGCGTGGGCGATTATTTTGCCGTCGGTTTGTGTAATCTCGGTTCCCAGTTCAGACAGTCCGTTCAGGTGAAGATCGACGGGTCGAGTACCTATGTTGCAGCCACCGGGTAAGGGCACTTCTGCTTCTCCAACCGTTCCTAACAATGGGGCAAGAACTAAAAAAGAAGCCCTCATTTTTCTAACCAGTTCCTCGGGCGCCCGGTTGATCTTTATAGGGCCCGTTATTCTGACCTTTGATGGTTCTAATTGGGTTATTTGCTTGCCAAGACCTTTTATCATGGAAAGCATAGTTGAGACGTCGTCCAAAAGAGGGATATTTTCCAAGACTACTGGTTCTTCTGTCATTAAGGTGGCAGCAAGGAGGGGAAGCGCAGAGTTTTTTGCCCCGGCTATGTTGATGTGTCCTTTCAGGGGATTTCCCCCATTTATTACTAGTTGTTCAGACATTTAACCGTTCCGCATTAATTCGAGAAACTGGTCGTTGTCTTCTGTTGCCTCAATCTTCTTTTTGATGAATTCCAGTGCTTCTTGATTGTCGTTCATTTCACTAATCATCTTCCGCAGTATTCTAAGTTTGTTGATTTTAGACTGATCTAACAATAATTCTTCCTTTCTTGTACCAGTCTGCTCGATGTTTATGGCGGGATAGATCCGTCTATTGGCTAATTGCCTGTCCAGCACGAGCTCCATGTTTCCCGTCCCTTTAAATTCTTCGAAGACCACCTGATCCAGCTTACTGCCGGTGTCTACCAGGGCTGTTCCGATGATAGTTAGACTGCCGCCTTCTTCGACGTTTCTGGCAGCTCCAAAGAATTCCTTAGGTTTGTATAACGCTGCGGGATCTATTCCTCCAGATAAGAGTTTTCCGCTGTGGTCAACTGATAGGTTATAAGCTCTCGCCAGTCGAGTGATCGAATCCATTAAAATGACCACGTCGTTTTTTGCCTCCACCAACCTCTTGGCATTGTCCGTTACCAGTTCAGCGACTTCGGTGTGATGTTTTGGTTCTTGGTCGAAGGTGGCCGCAACGACTTTTCCCATATTGATTGATCTCCTAATATCGGTTACCTCTTCAGGCCGTTCGTCAATTAGCAGAACGATCAAGTTGATCTCGGGATGATTTGCGGCTAAACCGTTCGCTATTTTCTTGATCAGGGTGGTTTTACCTGCTTTAGGTGGGGAGACAATTAGCCCACGCTGCCCTTTTCCAATTGGGGCAAACAGATCGATGATTCTCGTTGAGATATCTTCGGAATCGTGTTCCAATCTTAAACCCTGAGATGGATGCAGAGGCGTTAGATATTTAAATGAAGTTCTTTTTCTTATCTCGTTCGGGGGGAAATCGTTTATCGCGATAACCTTGAGCAAGGCTTTATAGTGTTCGTCGTTTTTGGGCGGTCTAGTTTGCCCCAGGACTTTATCACCGTTTTTTAACCCAAATTTCTTTATTTGTGATGGGGATACGTAAATATCATTCCGCCCTGGTAAA
The DNA here is from genome assembly GCA_964614065.1 of uncultured Thermotogae bacterium. GTDB lineage: Bacteria > Bipolaricaulota > Bipolaricaulia > M55B111 > M55B111 > M55B111. Next base: position 13,985 of record CAZTJJ010000008.1, on the reverse strand, counting down.
AACGTTTTATCTCTCAAGAACCCATAGCCGTCGGGCAAGATACCAAGTATACCTTCCGAGAACCCTTGTCCCTGTTTTTTGGCATCGGCTTCCAGAATTGAATAGATCAGTTCCTTTTTATTTTTAGAATTCAGTTTAATTTCGTGTTCTTTTGCTATTTCCTTTAATTGGTCCAAGTTTTTGTTTTGTAATTCCTTCAATTCCAATTAACTCACCTCAGATTTCAAATTTCGAAGTTTGGAATTAATGATAACCCGGAGTCGTCACATGAGAGTAAAATCTATGTTAGGTAACAAGGTGTTATAATACTGTAGGGTTAAACCACTCGCCGAAAAATGACTATAAGTTAGATCATATGGTTTCTTTTGATCGTTGTAAGCCAATTTAGGCACTTCCGGATTGGCCAAATATTGATATTTTCAACTCTTTATTATTTGTTGATTACCCCTCTTGGTTAAGCTGAATGCTAATTTTACAAGTATCATCAAACATAACTATATACCTGCTCCTGTGACGAATACGGCGACATGATATCATTTTGGTAAAATATAACTCATGAAAGGGATTAGAGGCCAATTTATCATCCAATTATAGATTAATTATAGGTGGATGTCAATAAAGGAGTAGGATCATTTGAGGTTTTGGGTGTTCAGAGCCCTGCTTCTGCGGAAATTGACTCGCTGTTAGCTTTCATCGGGCTACTTCTCTACCTATCAATTTCAGTAGGTGTAAAAGTGGTTTTTATTATGTTTCCATACATTTTAAGCCTTGATTTTATCCCTTTAGTGAATCCGCGTTTCTCTTCTTTCATAACGTGAGTTACACCCGTAAGTTTTACTTTTGTCGTCTCCAGGTTCTTCTTGAGTGAGAGCTTCGTTAGAGCCATCTCCACTCCAAACTCCTCAGCCTGAGTTTTGTCCAGTTCATTCCAGAGATTTACGGTGAGCACCCTTTGCCCGGATAGATGGGGGCTAATCTTTTGCGAAATGTCGGTGTTCAGCCTGCCTTTGTGAAAAACACCTATTACCATGTCCCAGTTTCCTTTGCCAAAAGTGCGAACCATTTTATCTATGTGTTTTGATTCTAGACCAAGTAAATCGGCATCTATGAATAATAACGTGGGGTTGGTTGCTATCTCTATCCCTCGAGCCAGAGCGTTAGACTTGCCAGTGTTATTATGTAGTGATAGGAGTTTAACATCTAGCCCAGATTCTTCCACTACTTCTTCTGTGTTGTCTGTAGAGCCATCGTTGACGACAACTATTTCGCTAACAAATTCGGAGTTATCCAGGGCGCCCAAGACGGATTCTATTCTTTCGGCTTCGTTATAGGCAGGGACAACAGCTGACACTTTCACGAATTTCACCTACGATAGCGCTTCGTTAATGAACGACCACTGCTGGTTATCGTTACAGCAGAATCTACGGAGCCAGCCCGTAAAGATCAATGAATGCCCTACTAATTTAGGTACCGGGTACCGGTGATTTCTCGAGGAACTCGAGGACCTTTTCGGTTACTCGTTTCGTGGGGGTGCTTTCTATGTTTATTGTTTCCTTTTCTCCGGTTCTATATTCGATCTCCAAAACTCCGTTCTCTATCCCTTCAGGGCCGATAATGATTGTAACTGGTAGACCAATTAAATTTGCGTCGTTGAATTTAACTCCTGGAGACTGATCGCGGTCGTCAAATAGCACGTCGTAACCTATTTGAGTAATCTGATGATAGATGCTTTCTCCAAGGTCAAAAGCCTTTTCTCCTTTATCTGCTAAAACAATAATTCCAGCGTCGAATGGGGTTACTGCCTCTGTCCACTTGATTCCTTGATCGTCGTAGTTTTGTTGGATGATAGCTGGCACGATACGGCTGATGCCAATTCCATAGCAACCCATTAAGTATGGATTTAAGTTTCCTTGTTCATCTTGGTATTTCGCATCTAATGCCTTGGAATACTTTGCTCCAAGCTGGAAGATTTGGCCGACTTCAATGCCTCGATAGAAATCCAATTGGTTTCCACATTCAGGGCACTTGTCACCTTTCTTTATACGGCGTAAGTCGGTAAAAGTTGCTTCTTTCAGATCTCTTTTCCAGTTAACGTTTTTCAAATGGTAACCGTTTTTATTTGCCCCCACTACAAAGTTGGTGAGCGAGGAAACATCATGGTCGGCATAGACGGTGATATCAAGGCCTATGGGGCCGATAGACCCGAAATTAGCCCCGGTGATTTGCTTAATTTCTTCTTCGCTGGAGACCATTTCGATATCAGCTTCGCCCAGGTGCTGTAAAAGTTTTCCTTCTTCTAGTTGATCGTCCCCGCCGATCAGGGCAGCTATGTACTCATCTCCGTTCGTTTTGTAAATAAATGTTTTAACTATCTTTTGACTGGGAACGTCCAGGTGGTCAGCGACGGCTTCGACGGTTTCCATGCCCGGAGTTTCTATTTCTTTAAGTTTCTTAAATTCGTCTTTTTCTTCGGAGGTAGGCCGTTTGTGTTTTGCTATGTTTACGTTTGCAGCGTAACCACATTCCTCGCATACGACGATCTCTTCGCCGCCTTCATCAGCAATAGCGATAAACTCTTGGGAATAGCTCCCCCCCATCAAACCACTAGAGGCGTCAACTGCGTACCATTCCAGGCCAAGTCTGTCAAATACGCGGGCATAAGCATCGTAAAGGTCCTGGTAGGTTTCGGAGAGGCTTTCCTGCGAGCTATGGAAACTATAAGCATCTTTCATAAGGAACTCTCGTGAGCGCATGACCCCATGTCTGGGTCGTATTTCGTCGCGATATTTATCATTGATTTGGTAAAGTACGAGAGGTAAATCTTTGTAAGAGCTGATTTCGTTACGGACCATATCTGTGATAATTTCCTCGTGAGTGGGCCCCAGGGCAAATTCCTGGTCTTTGCGATCAGTGAGCTTGAACATCTCTGCTCCGTAGTCGTCCCAGCGGCCGCTCTCTTTCCACAGTCCCGCTGGTTGAATTATTGGTAGTTTTACTTCCTGGCAACCGGCCCGGTTCATTTCTTCTCTTACTATTTGCTCTACCTTTTTTAATACTTTAAATCCCAACGGTAGATAATTATAGACTCCGGCAGTTACCTTTCGGATCATGCCTGATTGTAACATCAGCTTGTGACTTACCAGCTCGGCATCGGAAGGTGTTTCTTTCAACGTAGGTAGAAAATAATCACTAAATTTCATTGCCACCCCTTAAAAAAATCTGTTTACAAAAGTGCTCCCAGTAAATCTATTCTCTGAACTACACCTGAAAGCAGTCCGTCTTTGTCCACTACGGGAACTCTGTTCAATTCGTTTCGAATAATTAAATCCGCTACATGTATATCCTCTTCGTCTTCGTCCACCGTGATTACGTCTTTAATCATGTAATCTGCGACCTTATCTCCTTTTATTTCCTCAAGTCGGCGAGATAGTTGGTTGATGTCGGGGATATAGGAAGCAGTTCGTAGCATCTCAAAGTAGTTGGGCAAAGCTGCAGATATTACGTCGCGTTCTGAGATAAAACCCACTACAACCCCTCGTTCATCAGTTACAGGGACTCCCGATAAACTAGTCTTTTCCATTAGAAATATTAGGGCCTTTAACGTTTCATCTTCTCTGACAGAGGTGAGATCTTTGGTCATTATTTCCTTTACTTTCATGTCAAATTATCCTCCATCTCTTTCAAGGAAATTTGTCTTAACTGTGCTTGAACTAAGGAAGTATCGTGACAAATCTTCTCGTATATCTCCACGCAGGCCATTGCCGCCGCCAGCCCATACTTGACTGCTTCCTGAATGGGTTTTCCTTCGAGTAGTTGGTATATTATTCCACCGACCAAACTGTCGCCAGCTCCTACACGGTTCTTCGGTTTTAACTGTTCCCGATTAGCCTCAAGGTTCCAAATTTTGTCTTTGCTGACTAGAATATCGCCGGTCAATCCATGTGATAGCAAGACGTACTCAGTTCCATATCCCACGATTTTCTTGGCGATATCAATAATTGAACGACTGTCAGTAATCGTTTCTCCTATTACTTTTTTCCTTTCTCTGATATCTGGTTTTAGCAGAAATGGACCTGCCTCTGCTGCGGGGCCCAGGTGGTCTCCGCCTGTATTTACAACTGTTCTAACGTCTTTTTCCTTTGCCAACCTGACAAGTTTTCCGTAAATATCGTTTGGAACTTTAGGGGGAATGCTCCCGGAGAGGACTGCGTAATCGACTCTGTGAAGCATCGTCTTGTACTGTTTTATCAGTTGTTCGAGTGCTCGGTCGGAAATCGGCGGGCCTTCGCTGTTTATTTCTATGGGATTGTCCTCTTTTCCTTTTCTTAGCACAGCTACGTTGCTTCGGGTTTCATCCGAGATCCAGGTGAAATTTGTGGTAATACCTTTGTCCCGTAAAGATCTTTCTATTGTTCGCCCGGTATGTCCACCGATTAAGCCCATTGCGATATTTTCTACACCTACGCTAGAAAGATACATTGATACATTGATTCCTTTTCCACCAGCGCTCGCATGGGTTCGGTAGGCTCTTGATAACATTGTTTCACCCGCTTGCTCTATTTCCTTAACCCAATAAATTAAATCATAAGCGGGGTTTAACGTGACTGTTAGAATCATCTGGAACACGCTCCTCTAAACGGCCAGTTAGAGTGCCCTTTTTATTTTCAGTGAGTTTGACAGTAGCAAAGTCACCTTCAGTGTGAACTGTGCTCGGAAATGTTACCGTCTTCTTAAACTCGTTCTTTCCGTAGACCATGCCGTCCTCTCTTGCTGTTCCCTCGACTAGGACTCTCGAGTATCTGTCTATAAACCTTTCATTGAAGTCCTGCAAATATTGTTTTTGCTTTTTTAAGACTAGTTGCAATCTTCTGCTTTTTTCTTCTTTAGGTACGTGGTCGTCCATCGTAGCGCTAAGCGTATGTGGGCGAGGAGAATATTTGGCGACATAAATCGAACCAAATTGGATCCTCTCAATTATGTTAAGAGTTTTTTGGAATTCATCTTTTGTTTCACCAGGATGGCCGACGATAATATCCGTGGTTATGTTGACGTCGGAATCCATAGTTCTGGCCTGGTCAATTAACCGTAGGTAGTCTTCTGATGAATAATTCCTGTTCATTATTTCCAGTACTCTATCCGAACCAGATTGTAAAGGTAAATGGATATGGCGACAAATATTTGTGTGTTTCATCACCGCTTCAAGAGTGGCTTGATCCAAATCGGCAGGATGAGGGGTAGTGAAGCTTATCCGTTCAACTCCCGAACGAGCGACCTGATCGAGTAGCCAGGCAAAATTGATTTCGTTATCAAAATCTTTGCCATAAGCGTTAACGTTTTGCCCCAGTAATTGGATCTCTTTGTAATCTCTATTTACGAGCTCGTTTACTTCTTCGATAATGGGACCAGGTTTTCTGCTTCTTAATGGACCTCTTACCTGGGGGACTATGCAATATGAACAGGCGTTTGAGCAGCCTTCGGCAATTGTCACCCAGGCAAAGTAATTGGACTTTCTTTTTGTCGGTAACTTCTCAAAACCACCAGGTCGAGGTGTAGATACGGCTCTTTCTCCTTTTCGAGCCCCTTCTGCCAGATCGACGATTTCTGCGAGGTTTGACGTTCCGAACACGAAGTCCACTCCAGAAGCTATATCGTTTAAATCTTCACCAAGATGTTGGGCCATGCAGCCGCCTACGCCGAGGACACTGTCTGGTTTTCGAATGTCTTTGATTTGTCCTAGCCGGCCTACCACTTTCTGTTCGGACTTTTCCCGTACTGCGCACGTGTTGAAGACGATAAGGTCGGCCTGAGTTAGATCGTCCGTAATTTGATACCCCTGCTCGGCGAGACTGCCGGCTATCTTTTCCGATCTGTGATAATTTAATTGACAGCCCCACGTTTCTATGTAGGCTATAGTATTGTTTATCATTAGTTTCTCGCACCTTCGGGAATTTGGATAGAAAATTGGCTTTAAGTCAGGCGATTATTTGGCCCGGATAACTCAGCTATTTCAAACATCAAATTAAAATAGCGTAAATTGGGTCAGCAATTGACGGGAATATTGTAAAATATCAGAGAAATAATGTCCAGTGTGGGGTTTGCCTGCCTTCTTACCTGTTCGCTCCGGGATACTTCCCGACATGATTTACTTCAATTTGGCCATCCCCAGGCACGGTCAAAGGGTTTGCGAATCTCTCGAACTTCTATATACTTATAATTACCGAGAATATTCAAACCAGGAGTGACCATACCGTGAAAGGACATGTGAAGGTCGTTACTTTGTTATTTGTTTGTTATTTTGCCTTCAGCCCTTTCGTTTATGAGATTCATGCAGAGACTACTCTCCCCCGTCACTACGATTTGACCACGTCAGTGAAGCTATCCCGAATACTTGACAGGCAGTTGATGTTTTCTTTTGTTACCTCAGATTGCCCGCATTGTCAGATCTTTAAAGAAGATGTACTTTCTAACCCCTCCGTGAAGGAGTTTATCAACGAACACTTTGTACTATCTTTGATCTCGCTTGATAAGCCAACGACCTTTACTCTCCCTGAGAAGGGGGAAATGAGCAATTATCAACTTGCTTCTGGGTTGGGAGTACGGGGTACGCCCAGCACTTTTTTCTTTTTCCCACCTGATCCCGGTTTAAGCCGTCGTGAAATCCTTGGAGTACCAGGGGTGTTAGAATGTAAATATCTAAATTATTACTCTGATACTGCCAAGGAGCTCCTAAAACTAATTGAGTACTGTGAAGGAGATTCAGAAGACGAATACGAATCCAATATAGGAATAATGATGTGGTCGTTGGATAAAATTGGAAAGCTTTCGCCAGAAGATGTGAGCAAGACAGCGGATTCTACCGGCGGGAATGATCAATTCGCCTTTTATCACTTTCGAAACCAGATCAAGAAAATAAGTACTGAAGATTTCCACTTTTTAGAAAACCAGTCTGTTGGTATACCGATTCTCTCTGATAGTTTCGATAAGGCTTTATTAGAGAATGCCAATGAAGCTATCTTGAATTTTTCTGATGTTGGCGTAGCAAAAGAGGTTGCCGAGCAGATTCTAAATGAAACGTCCGTGAACAAAGTTTTCGTTGTAAAGGGCCCTGACGGTACTTAATCTTTGAGATTTGAGTATGTGTTCTGGGGCCTGTCTTCTAAGTTTTTGCTATAGGCTTGTGAAAAGTTTTTCATACCCTGGTCCTGTTACTGGGATTGATGGGATTTTTCTCGTAGACACTTGTCAGTGAAGCAGAGTAGGATGTGGAAAATAATATTAAGGGTTATTGAGAGATTACCAAATGTTATGTCTAAACTAATTCAAGTAATACTAGCAGTACTGTTATTAGTCGGGATAGTGATAGTTCCGTTATCTGCTCCAGGTACTCCAGCGGCAACGAAACCGACAGTTGTGACTGTGGATGCAGGCCATGGAGGTATCGACCCTGGTGCTGTAGTAGAGGGTGTAACGGAAAAAGAAATCAATTTATCAATAGCCTTAAAAATAAAGGAGCTTGCAAAACATCATCCAACAATAGACGTGGTTTTAACGAGGGAGACGGATGAGTATGTTTATCTGCTGGATAGGTTGGAGATTGCCGAAAGAAACTTCAGTGTAGCGTATTTGTCTGTTCAGGCAAACTCCTTTAGCGACCCTAACGTTGTAGGTATACAAACCTTTGTTGATAATTCGAGGAGGAGCGGAGGTTTGAGCTATAAATTATCTCACCTTATACAGGACGCTGCAGTTTCGTTGACCCAAGCTCGAGATCGGGGGGTTAAAAAGCAGCGATTGTACACAAGACACACAAGTATACCTTCTGCCTTAATTGAGGTTGGCTTTCTGACCTCTCCTTCCGAGCGGAGTAAATTGTTGACGGATTCTTATCAAATGAAGATTGCCCGGGGGATTTTACAGGGGTTGCTTGTTTACAAATCTCAGTATTCGAGTGGTTAAGAGATAAAACTTACGCTTTTTCTGCTAGTTCTATATTCTTGACTCTTCGAGCACAAAGTGAGCAAGAAGCAATAGGACAAACCTTGATCCATACCCTTCTTCACAGCTTACCTGAACTCTGGGGGAATATCAGCTAGTTAGCCCGGTAGGAGGGGAATATGTATGGGAGTAATAATCTGGAGCACGAGGGCACCACCTGCAATGATAGTTGTGATAGTGGCTATTGCAGTTCCGTACTTCAGCCAGTACTTGAGTGAAATTGGTTTCTTGTGGCTCTCGCTGATTTTGACAACGAGTACGTTGGCTGACGAACCGATGTATGTAGAGTTACCTCCAAAACCTGCCCCAAAGGCAAGTGCCCACCATAGTATGTGTGAGCTTCCGCCCAGTTGAGCGGATAAGCTAGCAACTACCGGAATCATTGCTGCGGTAAAAGGGATATTATCTACCAGTCCTGAACCGATTGCTGATAATACCAGTATAGCCAGAGTTGATACAATCAGATGCCCCTGTGTAAGATGTAGAACTCCCTCGGCGATTAGATTGAGTAAGCCTGTGCTAACCACTCCGTGAACTACGACAAATAGACCTGCAAAGAAGATTATCGTTGTCCATTCTACGCGTGATAGTATTTCATCCATATCGGGTCTCGTCAGCGCAAGGAGCAAGGCTGCCCCCGTTAGAGCAACGGTGGCAGGTGTAATATCTATCACATTGTGGAGAACAAACAGAATGATGACCAAGACCAGGACGAAGACCCCTTGCTTGAGCAGTGTCCAATCGTCGATTTCCTTATACGCCGACCTACTCCTTATTCTCTTCAGTGCTTCCTGATTGATCTTGTCGTTTTCTTCAGTGGTTTTCTTGGCGAATATCAGCTTGAATACGACAATAGTTACAATTGTCGAAATTAGTACTGTAGGGGCCAGGTTGTTAATAAAATCCATGTAGGAAAAGTTTGCTGCCCCGGAAATCATTATGTTTGGGGGGTCTCCGACCAGTGTGGCAACTCCACCAATATTGGAAAACAGGGCCTGCCCCAAAAGCACGGGTTTCGGATCAACGCCCAGGACAGAGCAGATGGACATGGAGATAGGGGCAACGAGCAGGATAGTAGTAACGTTGTCTATAGTGGTTGACATTATTGCAGCCAGAAATCCAAATAGCAGGATCATTCGGAAGTAGTTGTTACCTGATACTTTTGCAACCATTACGGCCAATGTCTCGAAGAGACCCGAGTCCTTCAATACCCCAACGACCATCATCATTCCCAATAGTAGGCCTATCGTATTCCAGTCAATTGCATCGATTACCACAGCTGCTTCAGTGTAGAATCCGAAATACAGACCTGTGAGAACCATAAGCACGGCGCCAGCGAGTGCTGCAAGTGATCTCGCAATTTTGGTAGATAATATTGCGACGTAGGTACCCAAAAATATTATGGTAGAGGCAATTAACTGTAAATCCATTGCTCTTTCACAAAACCTTTACGTAAGATTATTACATATAACCGATTCTCATGCCGACAAAAAGAAATAAGCTTGCAACTGATAAGTTGACCAATGTTAACGGAATGCCCACCTATAAGCGCGGATAGTCCTCCTACAATTGACAGCATCGATTCGGAAATGAGGAATGGGATAGGTGATAGCCCAAGTAAATCTGTGATGGACAAGGTAATTGGTGCTATGAGTACCATTGTAGTTACGTTATCCATAACTGCGGATGCGATGGCAGTGAATCCGCCCAGCGTTATTAGTAGAAGCCATACTCGTCCTTTGGTGTGTTTTGCAATTGCAATTGCAAAATATTCAGTTATACCGGTTCGTTGAACTGTGCCCACCATTATCATCATGCCTAATACTAATGAAATAGTGTCAAAATCTATTGAGGAGAATGCTTCTGGTTGATTGTAGAGACCGAATGCACTGCTTCCGAGAACGATTGCTAGTGCTCCGGCCAGTGTTATGATAGTTCGATCTATTTTTTCTGTAAATAGAATGGCGTAAGTGACAATAAAAATTGCGAGCGCAATAACCCAGTTCATATAGGTGATAATAACTAGGCTTCAAAGTTAATTCAACAGCACGGACGATTGTCGTGAGGATAATGACAAAAACGTTACATGCCCCGATTTAATCCCCAATTTAGTTTATTTCTTACGGTCTCGAAGAATCCGCTCCGAACCCGCGGTACGACCATAAGTGTTGGAATCGAGGACTTGACAATTTTGACCCTTTCTCCGTCTTTTAGCTTTCCGAAATTGTGACCGTCCACCTGAATTATCACTTTGGTCCTTGCTTCTAAGACTATCTCACTTTTGTCGGAACATATGATTGGAATCAGGCCAAGCTGGTGCACGTTAAGGGGAGTGATTGTAAATGCTGGTGTATCTCTGGTGATGAGTGGACCGCCGCTCGATAGGGAATACGCAGTTGAGCCCGTGGGAGTAGCCACAATGATACCATCGCCTGGATAAGTGGCAACCCTTGTGGAGTTGAGGAACAATTCAATTTCGGCGAAGCTAGACACGTTGCCGCGTGATACCACTACTTCGTTTAAAGCAGTGCTTTCCTCGCTCTGTTTTAAGTCCTCGTTGTTGACTTCGCATCGCAATCTGGAGAGCTTCTCGATTTCAAATCCACCTTCAAAAACAGAGGTCAATCCTTCTTGTATTTCCTTGTAATCCAGGCCGGAGAGGAAGCCCAGCTGGCCCAGATTTATTCCAAGTATTGGTAGTTGAAATGGACTGATAAGGTCGGCCGCTCGTAGAAAAGTTCCATCCCCTCCCAAACTGAGCACTATAGATTCATCCTTCAGTTCGTTGTTTAGTTTATTTAGGTCGGAGACACCTGTGATAGATGTAACTTCTAAATGTTTGCTTTGTGCCCAGTTTTCTACTGTAGTTTTTGCTTTGTCAACATGATCATTTTGTTTATTCTTGTACAGTAGTATTCGTTCAAATTTCATGGCAATAAGCTATTTTACGTATTACTTCAGATAATTCCAGTTGCAGAATAACCTCTCTAGCAAATCTACGATTAAGTAAAGGCCCAATCCAAGTATAGCAAATGCTAAAATTCCCGCAAACACATCTGAGTAAGCAAAGATTTTCCACGAGTTGTTGATATAATGTGCCAAACCCTGATTTGTGTAAGATTGTTCCGCCAAATATAGTGCGGCTATGCCCAGGCCTATGCTGATTCTGACGCTGGTGAGAATGTCAGGTAGAGTCGCTGGTATTACTACATGCCGATAAATTTGTAATTTGTTACCCCCGGCACTTTTCACTGCCGTGACCCATCGGGAGGAAATATTTTTTGCTGCGTCTCGAGCTGATAATGCAATTTGAAAGGTGATAACCAGGGCAATGAATATCACTCTCGAAAGATCACCGAGTCCAAACAGTATTAGAATGACCGGTAAAAATACGATTTTAGGTATGGGGTAGACGATGTAAATTATTGGTGAGATAAGATTGTCAATGGGTTTTTCAAACCCGATTACTAATCCGGTGGCCGCCCCAATACCTACTGAAATCAGCAACGAGACTATCAACCTGATAGCACTACGTAAGAAGTTTGGCCAGATAGCATCCCAATGGTAAATAAGTGTGGAAAATGCTTTGACAGGTCCAGATAGTACTAGACTCTTTGGACCGGGAATAATTGCTCTGACCAATAAGCTTGCCAACCACCAGATTAAAGTTAAAAATATCAGACTAATCAAATAACGTGCAATTCCACTTTTCATGGCAAGGATTGCCTCAAGCTATGGGCGACCTGATAGAAGTTCTCACTCCTTCGAAAATCTATCTCGCCCATGGTCTGGTTGTCAATTATTTCTTTTACCGAGGAAGGCGCTGGCGTCAACACAGCGATTTTTTCACCCAGAAAAGAGGCTTCTTCGATATCGTGCGTCACTAACATCATTGTTAGCTGGTCCTCCTGCCAAAGCTCTAGAATATTGTTTTGGAGTTTTTCTCGCGTGAATTCGTCGAGGGAAACTAAGGGCTCGTCCATAAGCAATATCTTGGGGTCTATTGCTAAGGCTCTTACCAGTCCTAGCTTACGTCTTTCTCCCCCGGAGAGCTGTGAAGGATAGTCGTTTTTGTATTTCATTAAATCAAGTCTCTCCAGGAGTTCTGTAGTTTTTGTCTCATCTTGGATTCGGTTGAGGTCGAGTCCTAAAGTTGCGTTTTTCCAAATTGTCTTCCACGGAAGCAAACCGATGTCCTGGAGAATAAATGCAACTTTTGACCGAGGTTCGGATATATGTACTCTACCTGAATAGTCCTCTTTTAGGCCGGCAATTGCATGCAAGAGTGTAGTTTTGCCACATCCATTTGGTCCTATTATGGCCAGACTTTGTCCGTCTCCAACAGAGAGATCTATCTTCTCGATGATCTGCTTTCGTCCCGCCTCCGTTCTGAAATCTACAGATAGGTCTGATATTTCAATCATTAGTATTTTTTATTGTTTTATGATGAGAGATCCAAGGAAGAGTCGATTACTGATTTGTAGTCGGTGCCTCTTTGTAAAAATTTGTGGGATAGTGCCCAATCAATGACGGACTGGTAGATTTCGTTATCCAGTGTTTCCGGATTGTTAAATGTAGGTACGTCAAAAAGATTGGCAAAATCTTCGGTAAACTCCATGTTTTCAATTACTTTACCAATTTGAGGGTTCGTGCGGGAAATTATCTTCAAGCTTAATCCCAGTAATTGCAATTTGTTGCTTTCGTTAGTTGCTCTTACTGAGTCCATCCATCCTTTATGAAAACTCTTTGCCACCGAGGGAGATTCATCAAGTATGTTCTGTCTGAATACCAATACGAATGGTGGGAGAGTGACGTCGTTATAGTTGTCAAGTAAGTTCGCCTGGTAATCAGAGAAAAGTGGATTCTTGGTGGCAAGTGTCACTAATGGTTCAGGTAAAACTGCGGAAATATAATTTCCTTGAAGTAACCCAGTCATTCTTGATATAAGTTCCTCTCGATCCAGATAAAAGCTCTCTGTGTCGATGCTATACCCTTTAGCAGCTAACAGTTTATCCGTTGCATACTGGACGTCCCTCCGTGTCGCCAAAACGATGGAATTTGGTTCAGATTTGTCCAATCTGTTTGTAATAAGATCGTCTAGCGTGGCAATGTGGGAGTATTTACTCGTTAGGAGTCCGTAATACTGTAATGCTTCGTTGGGGTTGAATATGGTAGAGGTAATTAACGCGTTTCCGGTGCCAGTTATGCCATATATGGCGCTGGAAAGATCAGTTATACAGCAGTCGGCAATTCCCCCGCTGACCAACCTTACTGCTTCACTAGAGCTCTGGGCTGCTCTAAGGTGCGCGTCAATCCCGTATTCTCGAAAGTGACCTCCGTGGTCACTCAAGAAATCCAACTTTTGTACTCCTTTTGCAAGAGGTAAAGCAGCAATTGTCGGAGGGTAAGTAATTGTAAGCTTGTTGACTTTTAGGTTGCTCTTTGCAAAAATTTTACACCGCCCGGCAAGAGCCCTTACGGACACAGCACCAAGCAACGATATGAATTTTCTTCTCGTTAGTTTCATCTATCCATCCTACCGATTATTACCTATAATCTAGGTTTACCAACTCTTGCCGAGAAAGCCCTTCAATACTTACTTGACGCTACTAGTTTAGAATAACATCTAAGTTCGTAAACCAAACACCAAGTAAATGCTAGAGCCTCGCGCCTTGCTTCGGGGAGGAATTGGTTGGTGTTTGGTCCAGCCCTCAATTAAGTGCCGGGTCAATTCCTGTTTTTCAAATCCTGACTTCTATTTCAATGTTTTTTACGAGTCCCGTCCCTTGAGGCGGTGTTCTTGACTGGTCTTGCAGTCAATTATAATTGAGAGAGATATTTCGTTCAATTCTGTTCTTTTTCGACTGAGAGGGCTGTTCTTTAGTTTGTACAAATTTGATGTAATTCACAAGCTGAACCCCCACCACTTGAAATAACCCCCTCCACCCACTATATTTTCAAGCGCCCTTTACCGGGCATGGTCTTTGACA
>CAZTJJ010000007.1:40697-51393 GCA_964614065.1 uncultured Thermotogae bacterium | reverse complement strand
TAATTATGGTGCGCCCGGGAGGATTCGAACCCCCGACCTACGGATTAGGAATCCGTCGCTCTATCCTACTGAGCTACAGGCGCATGATTATTCTCTTTGCATCTGCAGGTATACTTGTTTGGCTGCTGCTTCCTCTGCCTCTTTTTTGCTTCTACCTCTTCCGATCCCGCTATAATGATTTAGAGATGCTTCTACCTTAAACTTGCGCTTGTGAGCTTGACCTGTTTCTTCTAAAATCCTGTAGTCAGGTCTTTTTTCGTATCTTTTTTGTGCTTCGATCTGTAGCGCGGATTTATAGCTTAGGACTCGCTGTTGATCAATTAAATTATTGACTTCGTCTTCTAGTGATTCAACCACGAATTTTGCAGCTTCGGAGTAGCCTTTGTTGATAAAGAGTATGCCCACGAGAGATTCGTAGACGTCACAAAGGATAGAATCCTTATTCCTGCCGCCGCTTTCTTTTTCACCTTTCCCCAAAAAGACGTATTTCCCAAGTTCCAATTCGGCCGCCTTGTCAGACAAAACTGGTTTGCTGACGGCCACGGCCTTTATCTTGGAAAGTTCTCCTTCGTCTTCGTCGGGAAAAGAGTTGAACAGGTGTTCCCTAATTGCCAACTCTACTACGGCGTCGCCGAGAAACTCAAGCCTTTCGTAGGACTTTAATTCTTCCCCTGTCTCGTTAACGAATGAAGTATGTAAAAAAGCTCGCTCCAGTTCCTGAGCGGGCACGTCCAAGTTAATTTTGTCCTGCAGTTGTTTCAAGTTCTTTTGCATTGATGGTTAAACATCCATTTTATTATAACCCAAGTTGAGCAGTTCTGAAAAGCCCCTTTAGGTAGATTAGCATACCCGAACCTTTAAGGACGCGACCAACTTTTCATAATACCAGCCGACATTCGGGCAAGCTAATTCCGGAATTTACGTGTTGGAATCGCTCACTTTAGATTTTGCCTGCCTTTGCCAGGGCGAATTTCGGTTGCATTGGAAATCGGGTTTAGTTAGAATGAACGAAATAACTCAGCAGGGTGGTTTCTAATGGCGAGGAAGAGTTATGCGGAGCAGCTCGAGGAATTGCGCGGTAACGTGCTGCACATGGGCGATATCGTCCTGGAGAGACTTGAGCTTGCCATGACGTCTATGCTTGAAGGGAATAAGGAAAAAGCCGACGAGATTGGAGCCAAGGATGATCAAATAGACGATCTCTACATAGACATAGAGAGACAATGCTGCGATTTGCTTGCCCTTCAACAACCTGTAGCAACGGATCTAAGGCTTATCACTGCCTCTTATAAGATTATTACTGATTTGGAAAGGATCGGTGATAAGGTAGTAAACCTCACCGATTACACTATAGAATTTGAGCAGGACTTCTTGCTTGACAAGGATGAAATACGGAACCTGGGTAAGTTCGCTGGGTCTATGCTGGATGATGCTTTGACTTATTACGATCTTCAAGAGTTAGAGAACGCTCGTCAGTTGACGCAAAGGGATGAAGTAATGGATAAGATGTGCGAGGAAAGCACCAACAAGATACTACATCATCTGATAAAGAAAGAGAGCAAAACCCTTACCACAGAACAGGCTACTACCTTAGGTCAACAGGTGCTTCTTGAGTTACTGACGATCAGAGACCTGGAGAGGGTCGCTGATCACGCTACAAATATTGCCGCGCGGACAATTTATCTAATTACTTCGGAGAGAGATCTTATCTAGGTATCTTGGCGTGCACGCCCATAACTCCATGTCATGCAGACACCCCAAGGGGTCCTGGATGCTATATTATCTATCCTGATTGTCGAGTTAAACCTACGCGCGTCGGTTACTTTTTATTGCTGCTCAGCTCTCTATTTTCACAGTTTCCATAGAAGTTCAGCTCTACTCTCTGTATGTTATCTGGTCCAAGTTCCATTAATTCGGATAGTTTCTGGTTGATCTTCTCTACGTCCAGATCGTGAACTCGCCCTGTATCTATGCAAATCAAGTGAGGATGAGTCCGTGGGGCTAAATCGTACCTGGTTTCTGCGCCTTCCTGAATCGGTATCAACTCTCCGATCTCTTCCAGTAATTCCAGGGCTCCATAAACTGTGGATGGGCTTATCATCGGGTATTGTTTTTCTATTTTCGCTTGTATCTCGCTTGCTGTTGGATGATCTAGGTCAAGTAGAGCTCTGATAACTTCTACTCTTTGTGGCGTTACTTTCAAGCCTTCGTTTTTTAGTTTGTCTTTGTAATAACTAATCGAATGTTGCTTCATTGGTTGTTTCATTTAATCCGCCCTTTATGATTATTTTTCTGGTAGAAATTGTACAAGGATCTAGCCACCGTTAAGGCGGCTAGATCATCAATTGTAGAGTATTACTACTTAGATTTCCTGTGACATAACCACCAATCGTAACACTCGATTTCTCCTGTTTCTTCTTGTTGCCTTCTCTTTGTAATCGTTTCTTCATTACCTGCAGGCGGCATAATGACTTCGTCATTTATCAACTCGTTGTCCGGCCAGTTCGCAGGGATAGCCACACCTTCTTTTTCCGCCATCTGGAAGCCCTTGATCATTCGTACAAATTCGTCCATATTCCTTCCCAGTTCTGCAGGATAGTATAATATAGCCCTTATGGTGGATTTCGGGTCTACTATGAAGACAGCTCTTACCGTCGCCGTTCCTCCTGTGTGGTGGATGAGGCCGAGAGTTTTAGCGACCTTGCCCATTCCATCGGCGATTATGGGGAATTTGATTTCTTCGTCTAGATTGTCCTTGATCCACTCGGCCCACTTGAGATGACTGTGCACCTGATCTATACTCAGGCCGATAAGCTCGGTGTTTAGCTCTTTAAATTGGTTGTACCTCTTCTGAAAGGCGTAAAATTCTGTCGTGCAAACTGGTGTAAAGTCGCCTGGATGGGAAAATAGCAGAAACCACTTGCCCTCGAACTCGTCGGGCAGGCTTAATGTACCGTGAGTGGTATTGACCTCCATTTCCGGAAACTTGTCGCCGATAAGTGGTAAGCCATTTGTATTTTGATCTTTTTCTTGATTAGACATAATAAATCTCACCTCGTAATCAATTTTATTTAATAATACTAGAAATTTACGAGATTTCAAGTTCTAGTGCTGGTGGGGAGAGCATTTTTTTTGGTGAAAAGGTTTAGAAAAGTAAAACTACATTTCGTAGAATTACCTGGTTAACAGTAAAGAAATCGCTTGAATCGAGCTATCCCCGCTCACAAGGCGGGGCATTACGCCCGATTCATGGCGTCGCCACCGCGATTTCTATTTACTTACAAACTTTCGGGTTGATTCCCGTTCACAGGATGGGGTATTCTCCGTGAGTCAATAAACGATAAGGTTATCTGGAAAGCGGATAGGAATTGTACTTTCTCATGAATATAAAAGGAAAGGAAACTCGGTTAGAGGGGGTTGTAATGGAAATTGTGACGTATCCTGATGACGTGCTAAGAAAAGAAGCTAGTCCAGTGGAGGACGTTGATGAAGAGATCGTAACCCTGGCAGATAGGATGACCGAGGCATTGTTTCGCGCGGAAGGAATAGGTTTGGCCGCCCCGCAGGTAGGCGTACTTGCCAGGGTAATCGTGGTAAATTTAGAGGACGATTTTCAGATTGTAGTTAACCCGGAGATTATTGAGACTAATCGAGAAGTCGAATCGTTAGCTGAGGGGTGTCTATCAATCCCCGGCCCGGAAGCAGAGGTGGAACGGCCGACGAAAGTAGTTGTTCAAGGTTACGATCTAGATGGAAAACATATTAAACTAACCAGGGAAGGTTTAGCTGCGCGCGTCTTTCTTCACGAGGTGGATCACTTGAACGGCAAGCTATACGTTGATCATCTCTCGGAAACGTCTCGTTCACTTACTTTGCGTGAGTACCGAAATATGCGCAAAGAGGAACAATAACCTGCCGGAATTTGCAATATCTTTACAACTTTGCCATATCCTTGGTAAGATCTGAGGATAGTTTGGCAATAAGGGAGGTAAGCATCAATGAGTAGGATAGCTGACAGGTTCAACGAAATACGAAATTCTATACCTGATGACGTTGAATTGGTAGCTGCAACCAAAAATAGAGATGTAGCGGAAATAAAGGAAGTTATCGATGCAGGTGCGGGAGTAATAGGAGAGAACTATACTTACCCGGAGGCAGTTGAAAAATACGATCAACTAGGAGACTTATCTAATCAGGTGACCTGGGAGCTCATCGGCCACCTGCAGAAAAACGATATTAACAAGGCCCTCCCCATCTTCGATAGAATTCAGACAGTTGAATCTCTCTCCAAGGCGAAGCATATTGACAAACGAGTTCCGAAGGCTGGCAAAGAGATTATGCCTATATTGATCGAGATCAATAGTGGGAGGGAGGAAGCTAAGTATGGTTTGACTCCCGAGAAACGGGATTTGGAAGAACTAGTTGAGGGTATTAGTCAATTGAAACACCTGCGATTGGAAGGTTTGATGACCATGGGGCCTTTTCGCGGCGATCCTGAGGATGCTCGTCCCTATTTTCGTGTTACCAAAGAGTTATACGATTATGCCAAAACAATCGTCTCCGGAAAGAACAAAATGGACACCCTATCAATGGGCATGACGAACTCTTACCGTGTGGCAATTGAAGAAGGCGCGACCATGGTTCGAGTTGGTACAGCTATCTTTGGAGAGAGGTAATAGTCCTAATTACCGTTCATAGGACGCTTTTAGCTTGATTGTAGGTTTAATATTGAATAAAATCTATGTCCAGTAACGATTTCCCTAAGGCGAATAGACTACTGAATGAGCAAGATTTTGACCGTGTCTATCGACATGGGCAGTTGCTGGATACTGATAATTATAAGTTTTACTTACTAAAAAAGAGGGAAGAACGCCCAAGGTTAGGTATAGTAACCACAAAGAGATTGGGGAATGCAGTTGAACGAAACAGGATTAAAAGGTGTATCCGAGAGATTTTTAGAAAAAACAAAGAGCGGTTTTCTCATCTTGACGTTATTGTAAAACCTAAAAGTGAAACCGTTTTTATGAGTAATTTAAAGTTAAAAGAAAACTTTTTGAATAATTTCCCAGCGGTTCACAGAGGTGGTATTAATGGCAAAGACAATTGAGAAAGAGATTTTTTACTTAACTCAAGAGGGTTACGATAGCAAGGTGGAAAAGTTGAAAGACTTGCGTCATGAGCTTTACGAAGAAATTCCTGAGAAATTGAAAAACGCCAAAGCCCACGAGGGCGACATCAGGGAAAACAAGGAATTCATGTTCTTGCGCGAGCAGCAGGACAGAGTTCAAGCAGAAGTCAATCGTCTGGAGGAACTCTTGGATAAGGCGGAAATAATTGATCAATCGGAGATCCGATCCGATATGGTCTCCATAGGTACCAAGGTTATCTTGCAAGCGGAAAAAGGCAATGGCCCGGAAACCTACACACTTGTTAGTCCTGCAGAAGTCAGCCTTGAAAAGAACAAAATTTCTGTTGATAGCCCTGTAGGTAAAGCGTTAATGGGTCATCAACAGGGTGACGAAGTGGTCGTAGACACTCCGAGTGGTGAGAGGAGTTATAGGATTCTGGGAATTGGAGAGTGAGTTGTTTGAATAATAGTGTCAAGGGTAATTCTTCAGAGGATTCAAATGTCCTACGGGATCAACGAGTAAAAAAACTGAAGGAACTTAAACAGAATGATGTAGAGCCCTATCCCCATACTTTTCAAAGAAGTAGAAGTATATCCAGTATAATCGAAGACTTTGACGGCGAACTCGAGTCTGAGACTGACACAGAGGAAAAAATTGCCGGGAGAATGGTTGCCCTCAGAGATATGGGCAAAGCTTGTTTTTTTGATTTAAGGGACGCCACGGGTGAACTACAGGGCTATGCAAACGTAGATCTGCTAGGAGATGGAGACTACGAACTTCTGAAGAGCCTGGATATTGGCGATTTTGTGGGAGTGGAAGGTCCTATATTCGTTACAAACCGCGGGGAGTTGTCGATAAAGGTGAAGGACTTTCAGCTGTTAAGCAAATCCTTGCAACCACTTCCCGAGAAGTGGCATGGGCTAAAGGACGTCGAGAAACGTTACAGGCAAAGGTATTTAGATTTGCTCGTAAATGAAGAGGTGAAAGAAAGGTTCATCATCCGAAGCAAGTTAATCAGCGCTTTCCGTCGTCAACTCGATGACCTGGGGTTTTTGGAAGTCGAAACGCCGTTGATGCAACCTGCGCCGGGAGGTGCAACCGCCGAGCCATTCGTGACCTATCACAAAGCGCTGGATCAGGATTTGTATTTGAGAATAGCCCCCGAGCTTTACTTAAAGCGGTTGATCATTGGAGGAATGGAAAAAGTCTACGAATTGGGCAAAAGCTTTCGCAACGAAGGTATATCCACCGAACACAACCCCGAGTTTACCACCGTCGAGATTTACCAGGCTTACGCCGATTATCATGACGCCATGGAGCTTACCGAGCATTTGATAGCGGAAGGGGCAAAGGCAGCGATGGGGACCTGTAAGCCGGAAGTGAACGGAAGAGAATTGGATTTGTCACCTCCGTGGGAGAGACTGTCAATGGTTTCCGCGGTAGAAGATGCTACCGGACTGATAAATCTCCTGGAAAAAACTTCTGAAGAATTGCGTTCTTTTTTGAAGAATAGTGGTGTGGAGTTGCCCGAGGATGAAGAAAAATCTAGCTGGGGTGAACTTGTGGAGTTATTGTTTGACGAGTACGTAGAGGGTGAACTGTTTCAGCCCGTGTTCGTAACGGATTTCCCCACGGATATCTCTCCATTGGCCAAGACCAAACGGGATGGCCAGGACAAATTAACTGAGCGTTTTGAGGTGTTTGTTGGAGGTCGCGAAACCGGCAATGCTTTTACGGAATTGAATGACCCCATCGAACAACGATCAAGGTTTGCCAACCAGAGTGATGGGGAATCCAAAGACACTGATTTTCTCACCGCCCTCGAGTACGGCATGCCCCCAACTGCTGGTATTGGTATCGGTCTGGACAGACTGATGATGGCAATAACCGGGGCCAAGTCGATAAGAGATGTAATACTTTTCCCCACGCTCAAGAAAAGGACTGATTAGAATATGGAAAGGGTAGAATTGTCTAGCCTTATTGAACCGCTCGTGACGCGTTTGGACAGGTTTTCGCTGTGGTTGGTCAACAAGGACGAGTTAGGTCTGGAGAGGATTAGCGAAAGCCCGGTATTAAATCACTTATCGCGCTATTTGATTGCCGCTACTTACTTTGGTGATGGTTATCTTTGGGGTCTGGCCGGACTCACCTTAATTTTATTTGGTGGTGATCCGGGACACACTTACGTTCTTATGGGGTTGGCGGTAAGTATCATCAATATTGCTGTCTTTAGATTGGTAAAAACGGTAATGGAACGTCCAAGACCAGTGACGTTAAGGTCCAGACCGTTAAAGTATAGAATGATCGATGATTTTGCCTTTCCTTCCGGACACGCAACTGTGGCCTTCGGCGTGTCTTTCGTGATAGCCAACGCTTATCCCGAGCTGTGGTGGGCGGGTTTTGGTGCTTACCTTGCTTCGATAATAATTGGTTTGTCGCGTGTTTTCGTCAAAGAGCATTATCCCTCTGATGTCGTGGGTGGAGCGATTTTGGGTACTCTTATTGCCGCGATTTTAATGCCTTTATTTTCAGGTTTGGGTTTTTAGCGCCAGCTTTTGGGGTACAAAGCTACTAATATGGGTAAGATTTCCAATCTGCCCAGCCACATATTCACGATCAGTATCAACTTAGAGACCGGGTTGAGAGCCGACGAAGTAATTCCCACAGACATTCCTACAGTACCCTCCGCTGAAGCTACTTCGAATAAAGAATCGGTGAGGCTAAAACCTTCCAGCCAGAGTATTCCAAGGGTGGATATTGCCAGGATAACCAGGTAGGCAATAAAAAAAGAAACAATCGATTCGGCTTCTTCTTCTGTAACCGTCAAGTTACCGAATTTGAGCGGTAGTTTTGCTTCTTTGGGTAGGAGCGTTCGAAAAAACGCAACTCTGATTGTGCCTAAAAGGATAAGTAGACGGAATATTTTTATACCACCGGCAGTAGATCCCGTTCCCCCGCCTATGATCATCAAGATGATAGTCATAAATTTGTTTCCATCGGATAGTGGAGCGGTGGGAACCGTATTGTAACCGGTCGTAGTAATGGCGGTCGAAGTTTGGAACAAACCAGGCACAATTTTGTCTAGCGATGGTCCAAGGGTAATAGTGAAAACGAGGGTTCCGATTAGTACCAGCAGGATTAAAGTCTGTACTTGATGATCTCGGAAAAATTTACTTAGGTCCTCTTTGAGCGAGATGTAGTAAAGTGGAAAACTTATTGCTCCCAGAATCATGAAGATAGATACTGTAAATGAAATTATCGAACTGTTGTAATGTCCTACGCTATCCGAATACAGCGAGAATCCACCGGTAGGTATGGTTGTAAGGATATGAATTAACGCGCTGAATGGACTCATGCCCGCCAGGTAGTATGCCACAAATCCCGCTACTGTCAATGTCAGATAAACTTTGATTACCGCTTTGGCGGTCGATATGACGCTCCCCAGGATGTTTGCTTCGCCGAACTCCGTGGAATAAAGCTTGAACGCGGTTTTGCCCGGCCTCAAAAGAATAGCTAAGGAAAGTACTATTATTCCCATACCGCCTAACCACTGGGAGTAAGCCCTAAAAAAATGAAGCGAAAGCGGCAAAGTCGATTCGTTCATCATTGTTAGTCCGGTTGTTGTGAAACCGGACATGGCCTCGAAAAGGCTATCTAAAAAGGGTTTTATCGGCAAGAACGGTATGGCACCCATCAAGCTAAAGATCATGTATACAAAAGCCGTTACAATCAGGGCGTCGGTCAGTTTCATGCTCCTTCCGGGAGAGAAAAACTTCCTAATACCAAAACCGAGGACGACCGTTAGGACGATCAGGAGCCCAAAAATCTTTGCATAAAGAAACTCTTCAAGAACGACTGAGGTGATTAAAGGAATTAGGGTAAGAACACCAAACAGCCCCACAGCCCCTGCTAGTTGGTAGAGGACGGAATGCCAATCCGCCGGTCTAATGTGATCACTGATTTTCATTGATCAGACTTGGCCTTCTGGTTGTCTGTAGTTCCCCGAAGATCTCTTTGACTTTTGTTTCTTTTTCTTCGCTTTCTGTTATGATTACAAGAATGTCTTGCTTTTTAAGTTTTGTATTACCTTTGGGGATTATAGCTACCCCGTCGCGGAAAATGGATGTAATCAAGGTACCTTCAGGTAAATCTATGTCCTTGATCTTCTTGTTGGTTAGATGTCCCGGGGTTATTTCAATTAGTCGTGCTCCACCTTGAACAAGGAGAGAAAAGTCGAGTACGTTGTAACCATGAAGCAGGCTGGAAATCTCCGTTGCGGCTGAGGTTTTCGGTGAGATCACGTGATCGACACCTAACTCTCTGGAGGTGGCTCGGAGGCTTGTCTTATTTAGTTTTGCTACCACTCTTGGAATGGAAAACTTCTTTCCCAAGATAGCTATTACCATATTTAGAGCGTCTGATTCTGTTGAGGCTATTAGTGCATCTGCGTTCTTGGCACCTGCGCTTTCCAGTAATTCTGGTTCGGTTCCATCCCCGTGAAGCACTAGAGCATCGTATTCGCCTTTTAACGTATCACATTTTTCCTCGTCTTGATCTATTAACACTAACTCAAAACCATCCCGAGCCGATAGGTCTTTTGCCAGCTGTGTTCCGATATCGCCTAATCCGGCTATTATAACTCTCATCTTTCCTCCTCTGTGACCTACAGAGTCAGTTATCTGAACTCGGCGGTACGTCCCGAACGGGACAATCAAGCCTGTCGCAACCAGCACAAGAGAAAAGGTGGCTTACCTGCTTGATGTCCGGATCTAAGCCAATTACAAACGAGTTCGACTTCTTGGGCAACATGGTAAAAGTTGGTGTAAGGGTAACGTCTATTTTAGACGTATTCAAATTGTCGAAAATAAGGCGTTGATTGTTAATTTTCCAGTTTATAGAACCCGAGCCCGGTTGGAAAGCTCTTGTAGTATTAAGCCCTAACGAATGTGCCTCAGTGAGAATCCTTTCCGCCAGGAGATCTGAGGTGATATTGACTGCTGCTGAGCCCAAAGAATCGAGAATGTTGCTTAATGTGTAATGTCCCTCGTTCATTAACTCGTCGACCTTGTCTGCGATGTCGTCACCGACGGTGGATACGCCAAAGGCGAGGTACTTTGTTCCGTGCAGGGGACGTGGAGAGTTGAATTCTTTTAGTTGTTGTAGGTTGGAATCAGTTATTTTATAGATTGCTTGTGGATGAATTAGCTCGTTTGCTAAGTTCAGGCCATTACGTATTTTATCTTCAACTGCTTTTAGATTCCCGAATTTTAAGTACCTTTTTACTTTTGGTTTATCCAGAGATAAATTTATAGTAAAAGATAGTTCTTCTGACTTGATTGTTTTTGTAGCCACCATACATCACCCGATTTTCGTTCATTGAAACTTAAATTCCTCTTTGCAAATATACATTATACCTAACTTGTGCGATTCTCACATGTTGTTCAAAGAAGAAGGATGATAGCAACATTAGGTACAAGAGGGTTGTCTTGATCTCCGGGTTGAAAGGGCGTGGCGGGATTGTTACCATAATAACAAGCATGTTACGAAATAAATATTCGTAATACGAC
>CAZTJJ010000007.1:35844-40597 GCA_964614065.1 uncultured Thermotogae bacterium | reverse complement strand
ACGACATACGTGGTGATAAACTTGAGTAGAACAAAGAGGTTTGGAGTCTCTATTAAAGAGGATCTGCTGGGTAAGTTTGACCAAATGATAACCCAGCAGGGTTACAGAAACAGGTCCGAAGCCATTAGAGATATGATCAGAAATAGAATAGTCGAACAGGAATGGGAAGAGGACGAGGAAGTGATGGGTGTGGTCACGCTTTTGTACGATCATCACCATCATCATCTTTCGGACAAGCTCACTCACCTCCAGCATCGATTCCACAAATTGGTGATTTCTACTACGCATCTTCACGTCGATGCGGACAATTGCCTGGAACTAATTGCCGTTCAGGGTCATGGTAAAGAGGTCAGACGGTTGGCAAACAAATTGATCAGTACAAAAGGTGTAATTCACGGGAAATTGCTAGCTACCTCGACGGGTGCCGGACTGAGCTGACACTTTGACAAGGAGGAGAACAATGAATAGCCGTGGATCAAAAGCGGTATTTGCTGTTTTGTTGTTTAGTGTATTGCTTATTGTTGTCTTTCAGGTAGCTGTGCTGGCTGAAAGTGAAAGCATGGTTATCGAAGATATGCTTGGTAGGCAAGTGGAAGTACCAACTAAGGTTGCGCGTGTCGTCGGGTTGGAGGCGGGGGCCTTGAGGTTAATTACTTATCTACGGGCGACGGAGTTGGTGGTTGGTGTAGAAAATATCGAAAAGACGGACCACAAGCGTCCATATATACTAGCTCATCCAGAGTTGGCCAAGTTGCCAAGTATCGGGCCTATACATGGGGGAGATCCGGAAATGATCTTCGCCCAGCAACCCGACGTGATCTTATGGACTTATACAACGGTCGGTGAGGCAAATAATCTCCAGGAAAAAACAGGTATTCCGGTGGTTGGCTTAACGTACGGTGGTGCAAGGACAACCGTCCGGGAAGATTTGTACTCTGCCCTGCGTTTGGCCGGGGAGATCCTGGATAAGCAAGAACGTGCCCAGAAGGTTATTGACTACATTAATGGGGAGATTGCCAGGCTGCGGGCTCGAGTGGATCAGAGCCCCGAGGTTGGCCCCGAGGTCTATGTCGGAGGAATAGCTTCCAGGGGCACTCACGGTATTTGCTCTACTGAACCCGCTTATCCGCCATTTGAGTTTTTGGGTCTCGACAACATCGCCGGTGGACTGGGCTTGAAACACGTTACTATAAACGAGGAGAAATTGCTCCAATGGGATCCCAAGTACGTATTTATTGACCAATCGGGATTATCGCTGGTCAAAAACGATTTGACTAGACCTCAATTCAGCTTACTAACTGCCTTACGGAAGGACAATTTCTATGGTTTACTTCCGTATAACTATTATACAACTAACTTTGGTACCGTTCTTGCGGACACTTACTATGTAGGCAAGATAATGTATCCAGACAAATTTGCCGACGTGGATCCGGAGCAAAAGGCAAATGAGATTTACATGGAGCTGGTTGGTAAGCCTGTATACGCGGCGATGGCGGAGATATTTGGTGGATTCAAACGGCTGGACATCTGCTGACGGGGGGAAATGGAGTCAACTTTATCCGAAAAAGCCATAGTTAAGGACTATAGAAGCTATTCCTACAAGAAGATTAGTTTTATCTTGGTTCTTGTCATTTTTCTAGTTCTCCTTGCTTTATTTTCATTGGGTATTGGCGCCGTTAACCTGTCAGTTGGCGAAACCCTGGGAGCTTTGTTGGGAACTAAGAGCGGCCTTGCGCCTACGATCATCTGGAACATCAGATTGCCCAGGGTGCTTACCGCTATCCTCGTGGGGGCCGGCCTTGCAGTTGCTGGTGCCGCGCTTCAATCGTTACTGCGCAACCCCCTTGCCTCGCCCTATACTTTAGGTATTTCCCATTCAGCTGCCTTTGGTGCTGCCTTTTCTATAGTAGTCCTTCACGCTGGTTCCAGCGGGGTTATAGTTAGCAATCCATATGTAACGACGGTGTCCGCGTTTGGTTGGTCATTTGTTACAGTGGTATTGATCGTTTTGCTAGGCAGGTTGAAAAGTTCAACGCCGGTGACCCTGATACTCACTGGAATTGCTTTAGGTTCGTTGTTTACGGCGGGGTATACGGTTATGCAATACTTTGCAGATCAGACCGAATTATCGTCGATCGTATTTTGGACGTTTGGGGATGTTGGCAGGGCAACGTGGGGCCAGCTGGCACTTATGTCCGCTGTTGTTATTCCCAGTCTTGCTTATTTTGCTTATAATGGCTGGCGGTATAGGGCAATGAGCTCCGGTGATGACACCGCGAAAAGTCTGGGGTTAAATCCAGCTAGAATGCGGTTACAGGGAACCCTTATTGCGGGGCTGATTACCTCTTTGTTGGTTTCTTTCGTCGGGATTATTGGGTTTGTCGGCCTGGTCGTGCCTCATATGATAAGAAGGTTTATCGGTGGAGAGGAACGTTTTCTGATGCCTGCTTCTTGTCTGTTGGGCGGGTTTCTTCTCCTGGGTTCAGATACTGCGGCCCGAACTGTAGTCGCTCCCATAGTTTTACCTGTTGGTATACTGACGTCGTTCCTCGGTGTTCCGCTGTTTATCTATCTGGTAATAAGGGGGAAAGAATATTGGTAATTTTAGATGTAAGTAACATGACTTTTAGTTACGCAAAGGTGACTGTCCTGAAGGATATAACTTTTTCGGTAAATGGTGGCAGTTTGCTGGGCGTAGTTGGGCCTAATGGCTCCGGGAAGACGACGCTTCTCAAGTGTATTAACAACTTGCTCAGCCCCGATCAAGGGCAAGTATACGTGAAGGACGACCTATTAGTAGAGTTGAGCAACAGAGAGGTGGCGAAAAGACTGGGATATGTTCCTCAGGTTGAGGATCCTGTATTTCCCTCTACTGTATTTGACCTGGTGTTAACGGGAAGGACCCCTCATAGTTCCTGGAGACCCTCCAATGAAGATCTATCGGTCGCCTCGAGCGTGCTTGAGAGTTTAGGCATGGAGGAGTTTGCTTTACGAGATGTCAACTCCTTAAGTGGTGGGGAATTAAGGAAGGTATTGATTGCTAGGGCGTTTGTACAAGAACCGGAGTTGTTATTGCTC
The DNA here is from genome assembly GCA_964614065.1 of uncultured Thermotogae bacterium. GTDB lineage: Bacteria > Bipolaricaulota > Bipolaricaulia > M55B111 > M55B111 > M55B111. Next base: position 37,519 of record CAZTJJ010000007.1, on the reverse strand, counting down.
GATGAACCCATGGCAAGTTTGGATTTACGCCATCAATTGGAAGTGTTAGGCGTTCTGAAGTCTTGGTTGAACGGTTCTCGGGCCGCGGTAGTCACATTTCACGATCTCAACCTGGCTGCAAAGTACTGTGATGAGTTGTTGGTGCTTAAGGAAGGGGAGATTTTCGCCAGAGGTGGCCCTGAAATTCTGACCCCTAATGTAATTGAGCCGGTGTATGGAGTGGAAGTGGAAGTTAACTATGATTCTGTCTATCCGACAGTGAATCCAATTAAGCCATTGACCAACTAAAGTGGTGATCAGGGTGCAAATCGAAGAAATTGGCGTAGTACATAACGAGCTTATCGAAAAAGGGAAACCAGAAGACCTGAGAAAGTTTGAAAGTACGGTAAAGATTCAAGACGAGTATGCAGACGGGTTGAAGGAGATAGAGAGAAGTAAGTACCTGCAGGTCATATTTTATTTTGATCGTTCCAGTGATTATAACCTGGTCGGGCCCAGACGAGGTGGGGAGGTACGAGGTGTATTTGCTTCCAGAAGTCCGCATAGACCGAATAATCTTGGATCGACTGTTGTAGAACTGCTATCGCGAGACGGTTCTGAGCTGAGAGTTAAAGGGCTAGATGCCATAGATGGCACGCCGGTTGTAGATATAAAACCATATGCACCGCCATTTGACAAACCGGAGAGTGCGGAGCTGGATAGAAAAAACCCGCGACAGGTTATAAACAATCTGATCGAGTCCGGAAACCTGGAAGAGTTACTATTGAAAGCGGGTGAGCTTCATGGTCATTATTGTCCTTTCCTTGCTTTAGGGATTATCGCCGGGAGTTACGCTATCTCAGAACTAGGTGGGGAGTCCGCTGATATGGAAAAATTGGTTTCAGTAGTGGAGACGAATAGCTGTTTCAGTGATGGGGTACAGTATTCAACGGGTTGCACGTTTGGGAACAACGCGTTGGTTTACAAGGATTACGGGAAGACCGCTGTTACAGTGGCTATCCGCGGAGAAAGTGGGGTTAGGTTATATTACCAGCGTAAAGATTACCTGGAGAAGAACTATCCCGATAGGACGGAATTATTTGAGAAGGTTGTCAAGGAAAGAAATGGAACAGAGGAAGATGAGCGGGCATTGAAACAGGCCTGGACTGAGATAGCTTTTGATCTAATACATGAACCTGTGGAGAAGTTGTTTAAGATAGGGACGATAAGATCCCCCAGTTTACCCCAATATGCCCCGATATTTGAGGATGAACATTGCGATTTATGTGGAGAGAAGTATATGGCTCCCAAAGGTGTGGAGACGGGGTCTGGATCGGACCTGTGTATTCCCTGTAGTGGTAGGTCATATCTTCAGCTCGACGGGAGCGGGTTGAAGGAAATTTCTGATTAGAGTCACGCGGGGGCGGTGACCCGCTCTACTATTCCGTATTGTGTAGCAGCCGGAGCTCCCATGCTCCGGTGATACGTTGTGAATAAACCTCCGGCCGAGCGTGGGAGCTCGCCCTGCAAAAAAATGCGCACGCATGATGCTACTAATTTGAAATGTGTAGGTGACCCGCTCTACTATTCCGTATTGTGTAGCAGCCGGAGCTCCCATGCTCCGGTGATACGTTGTGAATAAACCTCCGGCCGAGCGTGGGAGCTCGCCCTGCAAAGGTAACGCCAGGTCTCGGAG
>CAZTJJ010000007.1:20697-35744 GCA_964614065.1 uncultured Thermotogae bacterium | reverse complement strand
AACCTCCGGCCGAGCGTGGGAGCTCGCCCTGCAAAGGTAACGCCAGGTCTCGGAGGGGAATCTGCTCTACAAATTTCTAATCGGGGATTACGAGGTTTTGCGTTTGGAACCTCCGGCCGAGCGTGGTGTGGTTGTAATTCAGGTTAATTCTTCAATTTTCTTTCTCAGCTCTTCTTCAATTTTGGGCAATTTTTCTTTAAGTTTTGAGGATAACCCCTCTCCGATGGTTAGGTCTTCGGGAATTATCCCCATGATAATTACTTCTTCTGGTCTTTCGCCTAACATCTCAGATAGTTCTAACGCTTCCAGGAGGTTGGCGTCGTGGGTGCTGCGCGTTTTTATCGATCCATCCTTGTCTATTTCGTCTGGAGTAAAGAACATACAATTTCCCGGCTCACCGTCGGTACGTATAGCGTCGATAATCATCACTTTATTGAAATTTTTTAGGTGGTGTAAAATATTCATCCCCGAAGTTCCAACATCAAGCAATTCAACTCCTTCTGGGATTTGCCGGGCCTTCAGGCGGTTGATCAATTCTATGCCGATTCCATCGTCGCTCCTGATGGGATTTCCTATGCCGATTACACCTAAAGTGGTCATGCTATCGATTATGGATTATTCCACGAACTCGACGTCCAGGTGATGTGCAGAACAGGATATACAGGGATCGTAGGCTCTCACCAACATTTCCAGATTTAACTTTATTTCGTCCTGGGGTTTGTCTAGTATGCTGGGAGCTAGCTTTTCCATGTCCTTCTGAATGTTGGCGTGATTCTGATTGGTTGGTATTACACAATTGGCGGCAGTACATGTTCCGTCCTCGTTGTAGGTATAGTCGTGGAATAAAATACCTCTTGGTACCTCTACGGCTCCGATCCCTCGGCCTTGCTTTACCTTCACCTTAGGCTCGTAGTAGTCGTCCTGTGGTTCCAATCCTTCACCAAGTAGGACGTCGATTATTTTGATGGAATCTCTCACGTTGTGAACGACTTCGATCAGTTGGGCTACGTTGTTCATGAACGGGTTATGATTCACGGGTTTTAGGTTGAACCGTTCGGCTACCCCTTTGGCCATGGGTGCAAGCTGGTCGTAATTATTGTTCAGCCTGGCTAGAGCGCCAACCATATACGATTCACGGTTATTTTTTGCGAACTTGGCGGTCGATTGATCTACCACGAACTCGTTTGTCACGTTAAGATAATCACTGACGGGATAGGTTCCCGTATCGGTTGAAGAAATTATCCCGTCGTAGAAAGCGTACTCGTTGTCGGAGGTTAACGAAATGAATTCCGTTTCGCGTTGGAATTCGGGAAACTTGTCAGCTGTAGCCTCCAGTAGATCGGCGCAAGCTGTTAGGTCATTTGTCGCGTTCTTTAACTTCTCTCGGAGTTCAATTAGTTCCTTTTCGGTCGGTATTTTGGAAAACCCTCCTGGTATTAACCGTTGAGGGTGCGTAGTTCTTCCACCGATCAGTGCGGACATCTCGTTGGACAGCCTGTGCAGTCGAATGACCGTTTTTAGTTCTTCGGGGTGCGAGGAAGCGAGAGGCAAGACTGATCCCGTCCCCATCAAGTCCGGTAGTGCAAGATAACCGACGTGAAGGATGTGGCTTTGCATGTTTTCGGCGTGTAAGATTAACTTTCTTAATAGCTCGTCCTGATGGGAAATATTGATATCCAAAGCATCCTCCGTGGCCCGTAATGACGCTAGTGTATGGCCGATGGAACAAATTCCGCAGATTCTTGACGTAATATGATGTAGTTCTTTCCAGCTATGATCGACTACCATAGATTCAAAGAAGCGCGGAGTTTCAATTACTTGCCATTCGCACTTTTCGATGTTTCCGTTGTTAGCGTTAACCTTTATATTGCCATGACCTTCTACTCTGGTTAAATATTCTACATCGATATTTACGTTATTGCTCATTTTTTATTTCCTCCTGTTGCCATCCGAAATAGAGGTTAAATTTGTTGATTACCTCTTCAACTGTGAGCCCGTATTTTTCTAATATTTCTTGGTGAGCGTTTTTATTAGGGTTGGGTACCAGTCCCCTGCATCCCCAGCAAACGGTTCCTTCGTTTACACATTGAGAGTTACATCCAGCTCTGGTGACCGGACCGAGGCAAAATGGACCCTGCTCGCTCCCTGAAGTTTCTGGATTGTCCACGGCGTCTTTGATGTTGGCCGCGTTCTTTTCGGGATTTCTGGCAAATACGCAGACGTTCTCGTTCATTTTACACTCTACACAAACTGGATAGGTGGGGATGTTTGGTTCCTTTCCCTGAACTAAGGATTCTACCACGTGAATGAATTCGTTTCTGTCTATTGGACAGCCGTACACGTAGTTATCGACGTCAACTACCGCGTCTATCGGCTTGGCCTTGTCCCAGGATTTGATTTTATGGGCATCATCACCGTAAACTCTGTTTCTAACGGTTTCGGGGGGTTGTGCGTTCCTGATCGAATTTATACCGCCGATGGCCGCGCAGGAGCCTAAAGCCACCACCTTGCCTGCGTTTTTTCTTATATCTTGGAGCCTTTCGGCGTCGTGATTGGTGGCAATTGAACCTTCCACGAAGGCGATATCGTAATCATTAGATCTCTCAGTCATGACCTCGCGGAAACTAACTACGTCAACTACCTCGACCAGATCCAGTATTTTCTCTTCCAGGTTAGCTACCTGTAATTGATCTCCTTCGCAGCCGGCAAAGTCGAAAAAAGCAACTTTTGGCTTCGTCATATTGCCTCCTCAAAGCCTTTGATCAGCTCGTAGTTGAATACTGGGCCATCCTGGCAGGCGTATAGTTCCTCTTTTGCTCCGTTGATCTGACAGTGCCCGCATTTTCCAACTCCACATTTCATTCTCCTCTCTAGAGAAAGGTATATTTGATCATGCGGGAGTTCCTTTTTTTCCAATTCCTGGAGAACAAATTTATACATTACTGGGGGGCCGCATACGACTGCGTACGTGTTGTCGAGATCTATGTCCACACCGGGGATTAACTCGGTGATTACTCCCACATTGCCTTCCCAGCAAGCCTCGTCCGGGCAGTAATCTACTGTCGATTCGTGATAAATATCTTGACGACGCGCCCAGTTGCTGACTTCGTCTTCGAACATCTGCTCGCAGGGTTTTCTACATCCGTACAGTATATTTACCTCGTTGTAGTAGTCACGGTTATCCAGGACGTAGTTAATAAGGGATCTAAGTGGCGCTATACCTAGACCACCGGCGATAAATAACAGGTCGCGCTCCTTGAGTTCTTCAACTGGGAAACCCTTTCCAAAAGGCCCTCTTATTCCTACAGTTTCACCTACCTTCATGTTGTGGAAGGCGCTTGTTACGTTACCGACGGATCTAACGCATAGTTCGAAGGAAGGAACACCACGTGTTGGTGAGGAAGTCACTGAGATAGGCGCCTCTCCCACTCCTGCAATGGATAGTTCGACAAACTGGCCTGGTTCGTGATTTAGTTGCTGGCCGTTTTCGAAGCTCAAGTCAAATAACTTAGTGTCGGAGGTCAACTCTCGTTGGCCAATGATCCTCACTTGTTCCGGTAGAAATAAAGAGTCATTAGATTTCATCAGATCCCTCCTTCATTTGATTGAAGACCTCAACTGGATCAGCTATATCCGGAAGGCACTGTTCCGAACAGCGCCCGCAGCCTACGCAAGCGATATCACCAAATTTATTGTACATGTATCTTCCCTTTCGCATATATCTATGTCGGTAACGAGCTGCCTTTTCCTCTCTAAAGTTCTCGTCTCCTGCTACTTCAGCGAAAGCTTCCAGCATGCACCCATCCCAGGTTCTAAGCCGTTCACCTTTTGTCAACGTGATATCGTTGACGTCCTTCACGTCGAAACAGTAACACGTGGGACAAACCAGGTTACATGTTCCACAGCTTAAACAGTCCTCGGCGTTTTCCTCCCAGAACTCGTCCTTTCCGTAGTATTCGTACAGTAGTTTCGGCAACTCGTAAGGATCGAATTTTGGATCTGATCTGAACTTTTCGGGAAGTTCTTCTTTAAATTGTTTTACTTTGTCGATTTCTTCCATACCTACGTCATTAAGTTTTGTTTTTGCTTGGTTCAGCAATTCACTGCCTCTGACGGAACCAATTTCAACTGCATATTCTTCGCCAATATCAGTCAGCATCAGGTCGTAACCGCTTTCCGTCGTAGAAGTACCCATCGTGTCGGCGAACGACCAGTCCGAGGCGTTTTTCATATTGACTCCAACCAGTACGGACTGGCGTCTTTTCTCGAGATAGTTTTCATCGGAGTGTGTTTCTTCGAATACCTTATCCATTTGCTGTATCGCTATTATGTCGTAAGGGTGTACCCCAATAATTATTCTCGGTATTACCTCGTTTACTGGTTTCATCTCCCCTTCGTGAGTGTTGTATTTAACCAAGGTTTCTCTCTGTGGCATGAAGTATTTCTTTGGAGGGAGAATGGTGACGTCGTAATCGAGGCGGAGATCTTCCGAGGATCCCAAAGGGTCAAATGCAAATTTGTTGCTTTTTGCCTGAACTCCGATAACTTCCCTGGTGTCGTTCTCGATTAAGTCGTCTACAAAGTTTGAAAAGTCGGCTTTGCCTATTAGTTTCATATTGCCTCCCGCTAAAAGTTACCCTGTTATCACCAATTAAAGTCAAGATAGTGAAGGTATTCACTTTCATTATATAGGATATCTTACAGGTATCCGATTTTCAAGACGGCGAAATATCACAATTGACCTCGTTTCACAGGGGGTGAGAGAAAGAACGTTCATGATTGACTTTTCAGTAGCGGAGTTTCTAGTTGTTCTGTTACCTTGAAGGAATGCGCCCGTTGACATGTTTTCTGTTTTGTGTTACACTCAGTTAATAGTTTGTGGGATAGTTTATCCCACCAAATATTCTCATTCTGATTGGAGGTAGTCTATACTTGAATATGATAAAGAATACGAAGTTTTCATTAACTCTTGTAGTCATCATCTCTTTACTGGTAGTTAGCTTTCCTTCACTAGTAACTGCGAGGACGGTAACGGATGACCTGGGCCGAAAGGTTCAGTTTGATGGTTTACCTGACAGAATTGTTACTACCATTGTCTCTACGACGGAAATAGCTTTGGATTTGGGTTTGGGCGATAAGTTAGTTGGTGTAACCTCACTGACGCAATATTTGACCTATGTGCCGGAATTGCAGAAGCAGGCAAAAGAAATAGAAGGTGTTGGTGGGTTTAGCGTATCTCTCGAAAAGATTGCTGCCCTGGACCCAGATCTCGCAATCATCGACGTTTCAGCTCAAAAGGATTTAGTTGAGAAACTTACGAACATGGGTATCACGTTCTACGCTATGGAAGCTTCAAACCTAGAAGATGTGAAGGAAGACATTCTGGAAATCGGGTATCTAACAGGTACACTGGACCGCGCCCAGGAGATCGTCGGAGATATGGCGTACAAGGAGGTCATGTTAGAAACCGCAGTTGCTGAATTGGATAAAAGAACAAGAATTTTCTACACGGTAAGCGAGGACATGTATACTACTGGGTCGAATACTTTTGTTGGTAAAGGTCTTGAGTTAGCGGGTTTGGAGAATGTATTTTCCGAGATTTCCGGCTGGAAGCCCGTCAGTAACGAGGAAATAGTAGACAGGGATCCTGAGATGATCATTGCAACAGAGGATATGGGTCTGGACGTAGATAGTTTGAAAAATAGACCAGGGTTCAAAAAAATTACGGCCATCCAGGAGGAAAACCTATTATTGCTGCCGAGCGGCGCGGACTCCATGTTGAACGAGCCAGCAACCAAAATCGTCGATGGAATAATTAACCTTTTTGAAATGGCCTACGGCAAGAAAGTAGAGCTTTAGTTATTTGCTTTGATGAACTTATTTAGGATTATTCATGTCCCAGGATAGGGCAAGACCGAAGGCGGCTTTTCTAGTACTTTTTCTCTTACTTGGGCTCGCGGTGATCGTGGGAGTCGTCCTGGGGCCTGTAAATATTCCGATCGTGGATAGCTTTTTCATCTTGATCAACGAACTGCCGGGAGTTGAGATAGGTAATCTCCCTGGTAATTATCAAACGATTATTGTTGGGTTAAGATTGCCCAGGGTGTTGGTTGGCATGCTTGTAGGAAGCGCGTTGGCAGTGTCCGGAACCGTGATGCAGGGAATATTCAGAAATCCCCTGGCTACGCCCTACATTCTGGGAGTCTCTGCTGGGGGATCTGCTGGAGCTGCTACGTCTGTTGTTATGGGGTTTACGTCCAATCTCGCTTTGCCCTTGGGGGCCTTAATTGGGGCGCTACTGGCAGTGAGCCTGGTTTACCGGATTAGTTATACCCGTGGTTCGACGTCGACTTATACGTTGATCCTTGCAGGTGTTGCACTCTCCTCGCTCTTTTCTGCTGTTACAACGGCGATGATTTTCCTGGCGGGTCCTTACGAACAACACCGTGTTTTATTCTGGATGATGGGTGGTCTCTGGCGATCTAGCTGGAGGTGGTTCCAGGTATTGTTGCCCGTAGTAGCTGTTGGTGCAGGCATTATCTTTTCCTGGGGGCGGGATTTAAACGCTCTTTCATTGGGAGAGAGCGCTGCCGCACATCTCGGAGTGAAGCCGGAGATGGTGAAAAAGATACTGCTTGGACTTGCCACGGCGATTTCGGCGGTGGCCGTCTCTGCCGCGGGGACCATAGGGTTTATCGGTCTGGTAATACCGCATATTTTGAGAATGATCCTTGGCCCCAATCACATGATTTTATTACCAGCAGCGGCCCTTGGAGGAGGAATATTCTTAATTTACACGGACGTGATGGCAAAGATGGTCATGCAACCTGTAGAGATGCCTGTAGGAGTCATAACGGCATTCTTCGGAGCACCCTTTTTCCTTTACTTGCTTAGACAAAAAATTGTTGGAGGTAGGATGAGATGAAAGTAGATATAAAGAACTTGAAGTTTGCTTACAATGGACGCGATGTCCTGCGCAATCTTGATTTATCGATTGATAAAAACGAATTCATCGGAATTGTAGGACCCAACGGTTCGGGGAAGACGACTCTGTTGAAAAATATTGGAGGTGTATTGGAACCGGGAGAAGGTGAAATCTACTTTGACGGTAAATTATTGAGATCTTTCTCTTCGAAACAGATTGCCACCATGGTGGGAGCACTTCAGCAGGAAAACCACGTGGGATTTGATTTTACTGTTCGCGAAGTGGTGGAAATGGGCAGGTTCCCTCACCTCAGTCGGTTTGAGCGGCACGATGCTGACGATGATCGTGCCGTGGAGTGGGCACTTTCAGTAACCGATCTGGAGAGCTTCTCGGATCGTTACGTAAACCAGTTGAGTGGTGGGGAGAAACAGCGAGTCTTCCTTGCCCTGGCTTTAGCACAGGAACCGGATTTGCTTCTGTTGGACGAGCCAACATCCAGCCTGGATATCAATTATCAGATAAAAATAATGGAAACGGTCTGCGGGCTTAAACAAGAAGGAATAACTGTTATCGCTGCAATTCACGATTTGAACCTTGCCGCTCATTATGCGGATAGGATTGCGATGATGTCAGAGGGAAGGATTAAAGTTCTTGGTGAGCCCTGCCAGGTGCTTACACAGAGGAATATTTCCGAGACGTTTGGCGTCGATGTGGAGGTTAAAAACAGCGATCCCAGGGATCTTGTCCATATCTTTCCACGCAGAACGGCGTCGATCGGTTAAGGTGATAAGGAGAGTAAATGACAGATAGTAAACGAAACGGAAACGGAGGAAATATTTTAGTTTTTACCGGAGAAGGTAAGGGCAAAACGACCTCGGCTATAGGGCAAATCATTAGGGCTGCAGGCCACGGTTTGAGGACGAAGCTTGTTACTTTTTTCAAAGGGAACGAGGACAGATTCGAGCGAGGAACGTTCAATATTTTGCGCAAGCTCGAAGTTCCGATAACTAACTTTTCCAACGAGCATCCCGATTTTGGTCATCAGAATACACAAGAAGCAGAGGAAGAGTGTGCGGGCGCCCTTAATTGCCTGAGGGAGTTCTTTCACTCGGAGGGAAAGCACTATGACTTGCTCGTACTGGACGAGGTTAACGTGGCTCTCAGTACTGGTTATTTGGATGAGGAGAAATTTCTTAGTTTGCTTGATGAAAGGCCTCAAGGGTTAGAAATCGTATGTACTGGCAGGGGGGCTCCCGAGAGCTTGGTGAAGAAGGCAGATCTGGTAAGTCGGATTGAGAACGTAAAGCATTTTTACGAGAAGGGCGTGGTTACCCGCGCCGGTTACGAATATTAGGTTCAAAAGGAATTGTAATTCGGGCTTACTGTCAATGAGAAAACTTCTTAGTGGTTTAATCGGCGGGCTTGCCTTTGAAACTACCTTGCCTGTTTTTGGTGGTCAGGATGACTTTTCGAATTTTGCGGAAAGGTCTTTTTTATTTCCATTAGTAGGAGTTGTCCTGGGTGCCCTTTTGGGTTCGGTTGCTCTGGGTCTTTCGTACCTACCAACTACCATCGGTGCAGGATTATTTCTGGTTTGTCTCTACATGCTGGGTGGGATACTCCATTCCGACGGATTGGCAGATTTTGCCGATGGGCTTGCTGCGGGTGGGAGTCAGGCTAGACGTCGAGAAATCATGAAGGATGAGAAAACCGGTGCGGCGGGTCTTGTAAGTCTTGTGGTCACAAATTTGCTATTATTTGCCATCCTTATAGATGTTTTAGATATTGATGGTATTGTTACGGTTTTTGCTATAGTTACCTCTGCTGAAATATTAAGCAAACAAACCATGCTATGCGTTACCTGTTTTGGGAGAAGTGCTCACCAGGGTATGGGGGCAATGTTTGTCGAAAGGTCGGGGATAAAAAGCTTTGTCATAGGCACGGTTATCGCAGCTGGGTTTCTTTTTTTACTCAATGGATTGATAGGGTTGATTCCCATCGCTTTGGCTGTAGGTGTCGGTTTTGCTGCTATTGCTCTGGGTAATTGGGTAATTGGTGGGGTAAATGGAGATATAATTGGGGCTTCGGGGGAGTTTCTTAGGCCGCTGGCGTTGATTACTTTTGCAATGTTAAACGAGTACGATTTGATTGCCCTCATTGGTTTATAAAGTTAGTTGTCTGGTTTTCTCTAAAGTGCTTTTGCTTTGAGAATGATAGCCAAAACCTTGCCGCGATGCTGTTTAAAGTAGGTATCAGTGGAAACCGCGGAATTTTGGTAAAGCTGGAATGGAGAAGAGTGTTATGAAATTGTTTTTAGGTGGAGCGCGTAGTGGGAAAAGCTCTAAAGCAGACGAGGTGGCTACGGAGCATGATGACGTAGTGTACCTTGCTACCGGCGTGGTGACCGACGAGGAGATGGAAGAAAGGGTAAAACGTCATAAGGAAGATCGGCCGGATCATTGGATTACCATTGAGGAAGAACTAGATTTGGGAAGAGAGTTTGCGAAGCTGAAGGATGAGGAATTCTCCGGAGCGGTGATTCTGGATTGTCTTGGTTTTTGGGTATCAAATATTATTAGAAATATAGATGAGGACAAAAATTTAAGTATAGAAGAGGCAGTTTCGGACAAGGTATGTTCTGATCTCCGTATCGTTCAAGATGTGGACTACGAACTTCTGATCGTTTCTAACATCGTGGGAATGGGGGTTGTACCGGGCTCACCAGCCGGAAGGCAATTTAGGGATGCGCTGGGAAGGGCTAATCAAGTGGTAGCAGAATTGGTTGATGAAGCCTATCTTATGGTTGCAGGTATGGAACTAAGACTAAAGTAGGGTGATATCTTGAATGAAATAGTGAAGCTGGCTGAGAGGATTCAGAAGCCCGACGGACGCGCACGGAGGAAAGCCTCTGAAAGATTGGACAACCTGACGAAACCGAAGGGGAGCCTGGGAAAGTTGGAAGATCTTGCAATAAAGGTTGCTGGAATTACGGGCAAGTTGGATCCATCGTTGGATAATAGGTATTCATTGGTTTTTGCGGGTGATCACGGTGTTGCCGAGGAAGGAGTAAGTGCATATCCTCAGGAAGTTACAGTGCAGATGCTTGCCAATTTTATCCACGAAGGTGCTGCAGTGAACGTTCTTGGCAACCTCGAAGGATCTGAAGTAATGGTGATCGATGTTGGTGTTGCAGCGGGTGATTTACCTGAAAAGGTCTTGGACAGAAAAGTTAGGTTTGGAACTAACAACTTTGTAAAGGGGCCGGCGATGTCCAGGGACGAGGCGATTAGTTCGATTATGATCGGTTATGAGATTGTCGAAGATCTGGCAGATTCCGGTCTAGATTTGCTGGGCTTGGGGGATATGGGGATAGCTAACACTACGCCCAGTAGCGCTATAACCTCAGTTCTCACGGTCAACGCTCCCCAAAGAGTTACGGGTACGGGTACCGGGATCGATCAGGAAAGTTTGGCCAACAAGGTCGAAGTTGTGGAGCGAGGCATTGAGGTAAATAACCCTGATCACGAGGATCCGATTGACGTTTTAAGCAAGGTAGGTGGCCTGGAGATAGGTGCAATAACTGGAGGTTATCTGGCTGGCGCGGCGAACCATGTGCCACTACTTGTCGACGGTTTTATAACCACTTCCGCGGCGCTAGTTGCATACGCCATTGAGCCTTTGGTGGCTGAATACATGGTTGCTTCTCACAATTCTGTGGAACAGGGTCACATGATTGCTTTAAAGCATCTGGGTCTATCGCCATTACTGGATTTGAACCTGCGATTGGGTGAAGGAACAGGCGCAGTTCTTGCCATGAATTTAATCAGGGCGAGTATGGCGATATTGAACGATATGTATACCTTTGCTGAAGCCGGTGTATCCACGGAGGAAGAGTAACCTTGCAAAAGCACTGTCGCTTGGACGAAATTTCCTTGCCCCGCCACGGGGGGCGAGTGGACGAGGCTGCAGAGAAACTGGGGGTTGATCCACAATCCATAATTGATTTCAGCGCAAACATGAATCCACTGGCTCCTCCTGAAAGTTTAGATCGATTACTGAAAGAGGGAATGAACTCGCTTGGGCTCTATCCTGACTATCGATATAAGAAGTTCCGGGAAGCCGTGGTTGAGTTTTTGGATAAGGAGAATGGGGTAAGTCTGGACTTGAAGAACGTGATACCGGGTAACGGATCCGCGGAGATATTTCGGCTAGCCCTCCAGGCCCTGGTTGCAGGTGGAGGTGAGCGTGTTCTGGTACCGTTCCCCACCTTTAGCGAATACGCCTCACAGGCACAGTTAGTCGGGTTAAAGGTCGATCGCGTTGAGTACGAGGACCTATTTGCGTGCAAACAGAAGGAATTGAGCGGCTATGAAATGGTTTTTCTCTGTAACCCGAATAATCCCACAGGGGTACTCAAAGAGAAGGATTTACTCCTAGATTTCGTTTCCCGTTGTCTTGACGTAGATACTTTTGTGTTATTGGACGAGGCATTTATAGAATTGTCTGATCCCGGGGAGAGCTTGGTTGAGTCTAAGAAGAGGTTTCCCAACCTTGTAATAGTTCGGTCTCTAACCAAGGTTTTTACCATTCCGGGATTGAGGATAGGTTATGCCATAGCGACGGGTAAGTTGAGGGATAGAATGGAGAAATTGCGGCTCCCGTGGAACCTGAATTGTTTTGCGTCTTTGGTAGGAAGTGATTTCTTGAAAAATGAGAGGAATTTGCTGGAGTCCTCCCGGGAATTTATCGATAAAGAGCGGGAATGGTTGTACCAGAAACTCGGCCAGCTGGGATTCTCGGTTTCTAATAGCTCCACAAATTTCTTGCTGTTTAACACCAAGGATGTTGGGGTACCGGCACCAGACTTGGTTAATCAGTGTCTCGATCATAATGTCTTAATTAGAAACGCTGATTCTTTCTATGGATTGGACGAATGGTACGTGAGGGTAGCTGTAAAACAGGGAGAGGAAAACAAAAAGCTTATAGAGGCTTTGACCCAGTCGATCGGTTAAGCGAACTGGGTGACTTTTCTTGATTTAGGCTCCATAGGTAGGTTTTTCTTTGGCCCGGAGTGTGTTGGCGACCTACTTTCGCTCCAGTTGAAATTACAGGGTAACAATTAATGGAAGTCAGTGGCTTGAATATTGACATCAGATTGTTAGTGGTTGTTGGTGCGTTTTTGCTGGATTTGGTAATTGGTGAACCCCCAGAGTTGATCCACCCGGTGGTCTGGATTGGGAAGCTGATTGAATCTTTCCGGGATCATATTGATTCAGAACATCTGTCCAGGTTCCATGGAGGGATCCTGTTTTTGGTCGTTGTCGGTGGAACCTCGGCTGGTGTATATTTTGGGGTTCGGTCCGCACTGGGCTTCTCCAGGATACTGGGTTGTATTCTGTCGGCATACCTGCTGAAGTCCACAATTTCCATGCGGGGTTTGGTTGAAACGGTGAAAAGGGTTGGCCAAAAGGTTGATAATGATCCTGGTGGCGCGAGATCCGATTTGATTGCACTTGTGGGAAGAGATCGTATGAGTCTGTCCCCCGGGGAAATGCGTTCGGCGGCCATAGAGTCACTGTTTGAGAACCTGGTGGACTCCTATATTTCACCTTTGTTTTACTTCCTTATCGGTGGGATTTTTAGCTTGAGTATTGGTGTAGCCGCAGGGGTGTTCTTTAAAGCCGTAAATACCGTCGATTCTATGGTAGGCTATCGGACCGAGGATCTTGTGGATTTGGGTTATGCGGGTGCAAAGGTAGATGATTGGTTAAACTGGTTTCCGGCAAGGGTCTCTCCATTCCTGATAGCCATTTCGGGTTTTTCTTTTCGTGGGGTTACCCTTGCATTTAGAGATTGGCGGAAAACCCCGAGTCCAAATAGTGGTTGGTCTATGGCAGCAGGCTCCGGTGTATTGGGGGTTAAGTTGATCAAAAAAGGTGTGTATTCATTGGGTGAAGAGTATGGTTTGCCGGTTGCTGATGACATGAAGAAGGCAATTGTGGTTTCTGTTAGGGTTATGGTGATTTTTGCGGGGTTAGTATGTGGAATGCTCGTCTTCATGTAGGATTAACGTTGACCATGTTTTGTGCCTAACAGGGGGATTACCAAAACTTGCCGAGAAAGCCCTCCAGCTTGCTGGGGGGATGAATCGACTGGTTTTTGTCCAGCACCGCGATGGTAGCGAAATTACGGGAAAGTACGATGACTTGACCCAGAATAACGTGATAGGTACTTATGCACATTTCCACGGGGCGAGCGGATTGTTTAACTATTTTATCGAGAATCTTTAAACGTGAGTGTTCGCTTAATGTAGCCGTTTCCTTCGGTAATAGCGGGAGGTTGCTTTGACGGAAACGATATTGATCGTTGGAACAGCAAGTCATTCCGGTAAGAGCACGATTGTTGCTGGTTTGTGCCGGTTGGCAGCACGTCGTGGTATAGCTGTTGCCCCATTCAAGGCTCAGAACATGAGCAATAACGCGCGGGCTGTTGCCGGTCCTGGCGGCTGGGGCGAGATTGGCGTCTCCCAATACGTTCAAGCAAAAGCTGCCCAGGTCACTCCAAGTACCGACATGAATCCAGTGCTGTTAAAACCCCGTGGTGATGGCGAAAGTCAGCTCGTAATTCACGGACAGGCGGTAGGCAATTATCGGGCTGGTGATTACTACGATTCTCACTGGGGGCGGGCGCTGGAGGCAGTCAAGGATTCCTATAAAAGAATGGGAGAACAATTTGACTTGTTGATCGGTGAGGGCGCAGGAAGCATTGCCGAGATCAACTTGCAGGACCGTGACCTGGCGAATATCGAGTTTGCGAGAATGGCAGATGCTAGAATTGTCATAGTCGTTGATATAGAACGGGGAGGTGCGTTTGCAAGTTTGTATGGAACTATTGAATTGTTGCCGACGGATGTGAGACGGAGAGTGGTTGGCGCGGTAATAAACAAATTCCGCGGCGACCGAAGATTGCTTCAATCTGGAATAGACGAGATCGAGGAATTAACCGACGTTCCTGTTCTGGGTGTAGTTCCTTACGCAGATATAATGCTTCCATCGGAGGACAGCGTTTCTTTACCAGGAATCGGGGAGGAACTAATCTGGGGTAGGGGAGACGGAGTTCCGGAGAAACAGTCAGTTACGGTTGCTGTTCCTCGCCTTCCCAGAATTTCGAATTTCACCGATCTGGAACCCCTTTCCCGTGAGCCTGGCGTTAGGGTTAAGTTCTGTCCTTTAGACACTAACTTAGAATTTGCTGACGCCGTAATTATTCCCGGCACGAAAAATACCGTGGACGATCTGCGCGCACTTCGGAAGTCGGGTTTTGACGATGTACTCGCAAACTTTGGTGGTTATGTGGTTGGAATTTGTGGAGGCTATCAGATGCTCGGAGAACGAATATTGAACGCGGGCATTGAGAGCGCCGAGGAAAATATCGTGGAAATCGACGGTATTGGCTTGTTGCCGGTTCAAACAGTGTTTTCACGCTCCAAACACGTGGAAGCGGTAACTAAGAAGTTGTCGGGTACTGGCCCGCTTTGCGGAATTAGTGGGGATGTGTCCGGGTACGAGATTCACATGGGTGAAACTGATACATCCAGAGCTTTTTCACATCCTCTGGGAAGGGACAGTGCGGCCAACGAGCGGGTGTTAGGTACCTATCTACACGGTTTGTTCGAAAACAAAATAGCCCGGGAAGGTTTCGTGCAAAACCTATTTGAGCTAACAGGTAAAGAAAATCCAGCCGTGGACCAAGAGTTTCCTTCTCCGTACGAGGCAGTGGCGGATTTATTGGAGGACAACCTCGATCTTAGTACGGTTTTTCCTTAAGTCTTCACGTTCAAAATATGGTCTTAAACCTGAAGTGGTCTTTCCCCTCGCGACGTCGATCATCATATGCAAGCCGGGTCCCGTATGCCTGATTTTTCTATTTTTCTTTTGGAGGGAAAATCCCTTTGCCCTCATGACTTCTAGTTTTGTGGACGGGCTCCTTGCCCCCGTCACGACCGCCCGGGCACAGGCACCCGGGCTATCCATTCCTTGTTCGCAGAGTGAGCGCCAATTTGTTTTTAGCAGGTCGAGCTCCCACGCTCGGCCGAGGGTTTCTCTTACAATCTCCCGCATGA
>CAZTJJ010000007.1:0-20597 GCA_964614065.1 uncultured Thermotogae bacterium | reverse complement strand
TTTCTCTTGTCCAGCAGGTCGAGCTCCCACGCTCGGCCGAGGGTTTCTCTTACAACCTCCCGCATGAGCGTGGGAGCTCATGCTGCTTTGCTTTCCATAGTTACTTCACCAGTTTCCCTCGCCCCGCGTAAGTTCCCCCGGGCAGAAACACCCGGATTACAAATTGCTATCCAGATGATACGTTCAAATCACCAAACTCTTTGGGCCGCATGTGAGAATATCTCGCTGTAGGTTATAATGTATTAACTCGATAAATTTATAACAGACAGGGGATTCAAGATGAATGTTATTGGTCCGGTAGTTGCAGGTAGGTTTTATCCAGCTGAGGAAGATGAATTAATTGATAGTATAGAAAGTTGTTTCACTCATGACTATGGTCCTGGTAGCTTACCAGATTCCATGGAAAAACCTCTTGATCAGCCGGTGGGGATGGTTGTTCCGCATGCTGGTTATCCGTACTCGGGCCCGATAGCGGCTCATGCATATCGCTGGTTGAGTAAGGTTGGTAAACCGGAGTCAGTAGTGATTATCGGGACGAATCATACAGGGGTCGGTTCGGATGTCTCCGTTTTGGTTGAAGGAGGTTGGAAAACACCGTTGGGTGTAACTAAGGTAAATTCCGATCTCGCTCACAAATTGGTGGACCGGAGCGAGGTACTGACTGCAGACTCGACTGCGTTTGTTCGAGAACATTCCGTAGAAACTCAATTGCCGTTTTTACAATACTTGTTTGGAAATGATTTTTCTATTGTGCCTATCTGCCCCCTCGATCAGAGCGAGGACACAGCGGTTGAAATTGCGGGGACTATTGCATCGGAGAGTCCCACGGGGACCTTATTGATTGCCAGCAGCGATTTTTCCCATTATGAAACTCAGGAGGTCGCAGAAAACAAGGATACTAAGGCAATTGAATCCATCGTTAGTGGAGATATAGATCAGTTTTATGACAGAGTAAAACGGTTGAAAATTTCCATTTGTGGTTATGGTGCTATTGGAACGGTAATGAGTTTTTCCCACAGAGAAGATCTTGTAGCTGAAAAATTACAGTATGCAACTTCTGGAAAGGTTGCGGGCATGGGCGGGGAGGTGGTTGGTTACTGTGCAATCGGGTTCAAAGGATAAACAGCCTATCTATTCCATGACCGGTTTTGGAGAAGGTAAGGAATCGAAGGATGATATGACGGTCGAAACTGAGATAAAGACGGTCAACCATACCGGTCTGTCCGTAAAAATTCGCGGTTTAAGAGATAGAAAGTTATTACAGCACAAAACAGAGAAAATTCTTAAGGAATCTTTCTCGCGAGGTAGAATAGAAGTACGGATATCAACGGGTAAGTCGAACCTTATTGATCTTGACCGGTTGAATAGTGAGACCATCTTTAATAGCTACAAAGCTTTACAGGAATTGACTAAGGATTTAGGTATCGATCAGCAGCCGAGTTTAAGTGATCTCATTTCGCTTGATTTGTTACAGATGGATTCACCTTTTTCGAATGCCTGGCCTGTACTTAAGGAATCTCTAGAACAGGCAGTTCAAGAAACACGAGATTCTCAAAAATCCGAGGGGGATGACCTGAAGGCTGATCTACTCGAGTACGTCCGGAGGTTGAAAGAGGGTATAGAGAAGATACGGCCTAAGGTTCCTGTCACAGTTGCGCGACATAAAGAGAAACTGGAGTCCAGGATAAACGAATTACTCGATAGATCTGCGGAATTGGATGAAAAACGCGTCGAGCAGGAGGTTGCAACTGTGGCTGATAAATTGGACGTTGACGAGGAACTCTCACGGGTAGAAACTCACCTCAATTCCGCGGAGGATGCTCTCCACGATGGTGGGGTTGTGGGGAAGAAGATGAAATTTATCGGCCAGGAGCTACAGCGCGAGATCAATACACTTGGTGCGAAGTCTAAAGATGGGGAAATCCAGACGGAGGTCATCGATCTTAAGCTGGTCTTGGAGAAGTTTAAGGAGCAGGCTCGCAACGTCGCTTAACACCAGGACTTTAAAAGTGATGAGTATACAATCACCTGAGTGGAATAGTGGTTTACGCCGAGAAGGGATTTTTTTTGTAATAACTGGTCCTTCCGCTGTGGGTAAAACTACTTTAATGGAAAAGATTCTTGCGAGTGACGATAGGTTAAGCTACTCAGTCTCACATACAACTAGGGAAAATAGGAGGAGTGAACTGGATGGGCAGGATTATCATTTCGTTAGAAAAGAGGAATTCGAACAAATCAGGGATGAAGATGGTTTTCTCGAGTGGGCAGAGATCTATGGCGAATATTACGGCACTTCCCGCGCTGAGATCGAGCGAATCAAAGACAGGGGCCTGGACCCTTTTTTGGATATAGATGTACAAGGTGCGAAGCAGTTGAGAGAGAAAGTAAGTAAGAAAGCAGTATTTATCTTTATTGGCCCCCCATCAGTAGAGGAGCTTCGCCGGAGGGTTGAAGAACGAGGCTCTGAGGACCGGGAGACGCAGGAAAAGAGGATGGAAGTGGCGATGCAGGAGCTCAGGAGGGCTGGAGAATTTGATTACCTGTTGATAAACGATAAGCTTGATCGCGCTTTGTCCGATTTGAAGTCGATAATCCGTGCAGAACGATTAAAAATTCCTGGATAGTTTTACAGTTACAGAAGGCGGTGTGTTATGGGAATTACTGGAATAGGGACCGATATCGTTGAAGTTGAGCGAATTCATGACTTGGTTGGTAAGTGGAATGGTAGATTTTTGCATCGGGTTTTCTGCGAGTCCGAGTTAGAATATTGTTTGAACGCGAAGAATGCAAGTGAACGGTTGGCTGGTCGATTTGCTGCAAAAGAGGCGGTAATTAAATCATTAGGCCGAAGCGTACCGTGGAAGGCCATAAAAGTTGTATCTACAGAAGTAGGGAGGCCGATTGTGCACTTACGTTCTAGCCCGGGCCTAGAGGAACAAGATAATTCCGTAATAGAGCTTTCAATTAGTCATACCAAGCAATATGCTACGGCGACAGCTATATGTGTGAAAAAAGATTGAGATAGTTCCTCTTTTAACTTATCTATCTGTAAATTGCCATCCTAAAGCCGTTCTTGAGGAAGTCAAGTGTATTTTAAGATTGATTTAGATTGATTGCTGGGCTGAAACAAGCTGATTCATCCCTAGGGAAAGCCCTGGGGTATTCTCGGGAGATTGAGTAAGGCATAGTTTTAGGTAGTTTTCTTACAAGTCCCGCGCCTTAGGGCTGCTTATTGACTTCTATGCATCATCCAAATAGACTTTGTGCAGATGCTGGTCGGTTTTGGTGAAATCCATGAAGGGGGTTTTATAAATGAAAGGATTTTCGAAATTTACAGTTTATGTTTTATTGTTGGTGATAATTGGAGGTTTGCTTTACGTCGGTATTGCTTATAACGGGCGAATAGGTTCTAAGCTTGAGTCCGATGCAATTGCTCCTTTGGAGAAAAGAATAAGTAGCTTGGAGAAAGAGATAGCTGCTAAAGCACAGACGGACGTTATCGATCCTATCAAGAAGGATTTGAGCAAGCTAAAAGACGAAGTCAGTTCCAAACTGAGCCAACCCGATATCAATCCATTGAAATCCAGACTGGACGATCTTGAATCTAAAGTTGAAGGACTCAATAGTAAACTGGATTCGATCGAAAAAACAGTTAGTGCTCACTCCGATGCGCACGCCAAGTTGTGGAGTCACGTATTTTTACTGGAAGGTGAAGATAGTAGCTTTTCCGACCAGTTAGCTGCGATTAAGAATCAGCTCGAAAAATTGGAAGAGAAAGTTCAGAGCAACTCCGATACACTTGATGCAATGTAATTTGGGTTGATTTATCACGTAGTATTTCCCAGGGCCGGATGTGAGTTACCTTCCGGCCTATGCTCACTTGAATTAATTGTTTCGGTTAAGTTCATCTTTGCATTATTCATGCTAAAATGTATCTGATAGAAGTATCTTAGGTTGTTATGACAGACGCTGAACGTCGTCAACTGCACCCAGCCGTACTCGCGGACAGGTTAAAAAAGCTACCCGAAGAGGAAGCAGCCGAAAAGCTGTTATCCTACAATGCGGACTATTCTGCTCAGGCACTGGGATCACTAGATCCCTGGCAAGCCTCCTCCATTTTTACAGAGTTACCCGATGATAAGCAGGTCGAATTCCTAACACTGATGTCATCTGATGATTCTGTGGATCTTCTTCAAGACCTCCCGGAAAGGCTACGCAGAAGACTACTAACTCGTTTGGATGAACTAACTAGAAGGCGATTTAAAAGTTTATTACAGTACCCCAAGGACACTGCTGGGGGCACTATGTCTCTGGAAGTTCTTAGCTTGCCGGAGACAATGACTGTCGGAAGTGCGATTGATGAACTGCGCGAGAAGGAAGAAAAATTAGAAGAAATCAATTACGTATACGTGACTAAAGAAGGCGGAAAGTTGGCCGGTGTACTGCCATTAAGAAATATTGTTTTTCGAAACCCCGATCTCCCCATTAGTGAAGTGATGAACGCAGATGTAAAAACAGTCTTGCCTGAATTCGATCGGGAAAAGGTGGCTAGAATCTTCGATAAATTTGATTATCTTGCTCTTCCCGTAATTGATAGGAATGATAGGCTGCTTGGAGTGATTACGGTGGATGACGTAATTGATGTTCTACGGCAGGAAAATACTGAAGACATGCTGGAAATGGTCGGGATTAGTGGTGCGAGTGAGGAATCCATCTGGACTCCCTGGAGTATTTCAGTAAGGCATCGGTTACCCTGGCTTGTCGTAAATCTCTGCACTGTACTTTTAGCTGCGCTTGTTGTGAGTTATTTTGAAGAGACGATATCGAAGTTCGCGATCCTTGCAGTGTTCATGCCCGTGGTCGCCGGACAGGGTGGTAACTCGGGAGCGCAAACGGTGGCAATACTAATACGAGGTATTGCACTTGGTGAAATTGGCAGGGGGCAGAGTAAGCGGGCGCTATTAAAAGAGGCCTGGTTGGGATTGTTGCACGGGTTTGTAATTGGGTTTGTTGTTGGCTGTATTGGTTTTGCTTGGACTCGTTCAATCCAAATGGCAGTTATAGTGGGCTTTTCGATGATCTTGAGTATGATAGTTGCTGGTGTTGCCGGGGTAGTTATTCCGCTTGGATTAAGGCGAGTAGGCTGTGATCCTGCCTTGTCGGCAACTATATGGATGACTACAGTAACTGACGTAGCCGGTTTCGTATTCTTGCTTGGGTTGGCCACGTGGTTATTAACCTAGAATTTTTCTTTAGTTGCTAACTCTTGTGCGGGCCTTTTAGTCGATCTTTTGTCGGATAATCTTTTTTCAAATTCACGTCTCTCTATGTCTCCCTCGTGTATAAAAATTTTAAAAATTCCTGCAAATGTTGTATACTTACTGATAGTACTCTTAATAATATTATGGTGTTCTGGTCTTACACATATTGTTTATTTTTAAAAGATATATCACGAAATTCCTATTTTTAGTTTTGGTTTTCGGCTCTTAACTTTGGGGGAGGCGATACTATCAGTATCTCTCAAAAGGTCGAGTATATTCGCAGTAGAATGGAAAAACCTGATTGGGAACTGGCGGAAGAGTTAGATGAAACAATTTATTATGTCTGGTTAGTAAAAGAAGTAAAGCGAAACCCAAATTTACAAAGAAAGCGGGGACATATAAAACATTACAACGTCAACCAGTAAAACTATTACCAAAAAAGTGCTAAGGTGAGCAAGGTTGTTATTGTATAGGGAATCTTCTCTAAATAAGGAGTTTAAGCGGGGGCTAAGTATGGTTACGCGGATTTGGTTCTCTATTTTTGCTGTGATCTTGGTTGGATTGATCCTTGGGGCTAGTTCCGTTGTTGGGGTTGCTGATTCCAATCAAACGCAGGATAAAATATCGGATAGCCTTATCGATAAGGTTCTGACGTTTATCCATAGCGCCGCGGAAGTCGTTGGAAAGGGATTAGTAAGGTTGATTAATATGGTATCTGGTATTGATGTATCGGAACTGGAGCAACCCCTTGGGTATTTAGGGATTTTGACCGCGTCCCTGATTATCTTTGGTGCTATCAAAGCTGCACAAAAGGTGGTTTGGATCATTGTTCTGCTTGGGTGGGGATTAATAGTTATTCGGATAGTTCTGGAGGCGTTAGATAAAGCCCCGAGTGCGTAGATTGGTCTTGGATATTGATCTATAGACTAACCGACTTTTCTGGGTGCATACCTGGGGATTTAGAGGGTTTTCACGTGGTATTTCCTTCATCTTTTCTTAGGGTGTTGTCACGCTGCGTCACTATGCTGATTTTCTTCAAGGGTGGTGATGGATAAGATGCACTTTCTTGAACAGTTATTCCTTTATTTAATATTACTGGGCGCTTTTTTGGTTATTGATTTAACCTGGTTGGGAGTGCTTGCAAAAAATTTCTACCGCGATCAACTTGGTAATATGATGGCGGATTCTGTGAACTGGTGGGCAGGAGTAATTTTTTATTTGCTGTTTGTTGTGGGGTTATTGGTTTTTGTAGTTAACCCTGCGATTGCTAAGGAATCTGTAGGTTGGTGTATCGGCATTGGTTTTTTCTTTGGGGTCATAACCTATTCTACCTACGATTTAACCAACCTTTCTACCCTTAAAGACTGGCCGCTGAAGGTAACGGTTGTTGACTTAATCTGGGGTGGCGTGTTATCCGCGAGTGTATCGATCGTCGGCTTTATCGTGTCCAGACTGTTGTGGGGATAAATTAGTATTTAAGTTAGTGTGGTCGTTCATTTTTCATCAAAATGAGTATATTGGAGGACAGTATGTTAGATGGCAAGAAACTGTTGGTGACTGGTGTCCGGAATAAGCGATCTGTAGCCTATTGGATAGTTGAAGAAATAATTGCGCAGGGAGGGGAAGTGGCACTGACTTCTATTGAAGTGGATAGAACTATCCGAGCCGTCGACAAACTGTCAACTTCTCCGCCGGTTTGGTACCTTGACGTTACCGAACCAGAGTCCATCTTGGCAACTAAGGAAAAATTAGAATCATTATGGGGATCGTTAGATGGAATAGTACACTCAATTGCTCATGCAGATAAAGAGTGTATAAGTCCTGATTTTTTCAAGGCGGATAGGCATCAGGTATTTGAGGGGTTTGATGTATCCAGTTTTTCTCTTGTTACTTTAGCTAAAGAATTCACCCCGTTGATGAACCGAGGCGGAAGTATAGTATCTTTAAGCTTTGACACGACTCAAATCTGGCCCCCTTATGGATGGATGAATTTTTTTAAGATTGCTCTCGAGTATCTGACTAAAATGGTTGCAATTAGGCTGGGGGAAGAGGAAATTCGGGCCAATGTTATTTCAGCAGGAACAATGAGGACCTTATCTGCTAGAGGTATTCCCGGGTTCTCGGAGATGGCGGATAAATACGAGCAAGCTGCTCCACTGGAATGGAATAGTAGTAATTCGCAACAATTTGTTGCGGATGTTTGTGCGTGGTTATTGTCCGATGAATCGGAGAAAATTACAGGCGAGGTTATACACGTGGATAGTGGCGCAAATATCAAGTCCAGTGTTGCCTTCAAGGACTAGGTTGTTTGAAAGTTCAACCTTTCATCGGTATACTAAGTTGAAATTTGTGAGATTTTCAGGTTGACTTACGCATACATATATTTAATTGACAAATGAGGAGGTCGAAATGGCAAAAGTTTGGGTAGACCAGGATGCGTGTATTAGTGACGAGATCTGCGCGTCCATGTTCCCGGAAATATTTGAGATGGATGAGGATAACAAAGCCCGCGTGATAGAAGGCAAAGAGGAACTAGAAGGGGAAGAACTCGAGAACGCCAAAGAAGCAGCTGATACTTGTCCAGTAGCTGCCATCCACGTGGAAGAATAGGTCAATTTTTTTCAGTCGTTGATAGAGGGGTTAGTCTTGCTAGCCCCTTTTTGTTTTCAAGCTGACGTTTTGTGTTCCGGAACGTGATTTAAGCCAGTTATATCCGTTGATGTTGAGGGCAAAGGGTTGAAACCTGGGGGTATTTCATGGGAACTCCCGAAAGACCTACTCTCGCTAAGTTATTTGTCGGTCTTATAGTCAATCCTCAGCTGGATATGGAAAGAATCGAGCGCGAACTGGAAAAGAAATTTGGTCAAATAGATACCACTAGTTCGGTTTTTCAATTTGATTTTACCGATTACTATACCGAAGAAATGGGCGAAAAACTTCGTAGGAAGTTTGTATCATTTGAAAATTTGCTCGATCCTGAATCTATTGTCGACGCGAAACTGAAGACTAATCAGCTGGAAAAAGATATTGCAGATCAGTGTAAGAAGATTCAGGTGGCCAGGCCCGTGAATATAGATCCCGGTTATCTGGGTTTGTCCAAGCTCGTACTTGTTACCACCAAGAATTATTCTCATAGAATTTACTTAGGTTCGGGCATTTATGGGGAAGTTACCCTTCGATACAAGGATCGTGGATTCAAGCCCTTGCCTTGGACTTATCCAGATTACCAAACCCAAAATTACTTGAGCTATTTTAACTCTCTACGGGAAGAGTATACAAAACAGCTTGATGCATTGAGAGATTCTTAACAAAGTTCGCAGGATCTAAACCTCAAGCAAATTTCGATCTAGATAGTGTTTAGAAATTCACCGAAGTTTTCCACCTTTTAGAAACCGTAAGTGGACATTCGTTGATTCCGCGAATTGTTCTGTTTAAGTCAACCTGTGGTTTATTCCTGTAAGTGTGGTTGCTTGGGTCGTTGTGATTTTTCTCACGCAGCATTACAATTCATTAGAGTTAGTTTATTCAAGTTTTAATGGAGAAATACAAAGGTAAATTGAGTAATTAGGTTTAGTTCGTAGTTAACCGGCTCATTTGAGGTGTTGTGAAATTGGACTCTGGATATAACTTTGAATCTTTTGCGGAAACGGCTGAGTATCATCGTGTAAACAAGAAAATCATAGCTAACTGGATATCGTTGATGACTAAGGCAGGAGTGAAAAGGATAGGAAGAATCTTGGATGTAGCTACCGGCATCGGAACCATGGTTCAGCTGTTTTTACACGAGCTCCCTGATGATTTAGGCCGTCCTGACGTCCTGTGCTTGGATAAATCTAAAGGAGCACTCAAAGTCGCTAACCGGAAGCTCAAAACTATGGTTAATTCATTTAACACAATTCACTCTCCAGTACAGAGTATGGAGGTCTTGAACGATCGGTTCTCGATCGTTCTATGGGGGAACGGCATACATAATTTGTCCGGTAGTGATCAGCGAGAAGCAGTGATCCGGATTGGCAAAGCACTTGAGCCCGGGGGTTGGTTTTTCTTTAATTCCGCGTTTTACAAAGAATCGAGGCCGAAAGATACGATGTCTTTTTATAGATATCAAGTTAAATGCGCGGTAAAGATTTTACGTGATAAAGGGGTAAGCCGGGAGAGGAATAATAGTCGTGCGGAGGCGGCTGAATATCGCTCTAAACAATACTACAGTAATCTCGTACAGAAAGCTGGTCTCAGGCTTCAAGATATGGAAGAGGTTTCGGCTCCACTTTACAGACGGGCCTGGGAATACATCAGCGGATTCCGTAACTATGCAAGAGGAGCTCTCCACGGTTATCCAGTTGGGGAGGCGCAGCAAGCTTTGACTAGTGCTGTAGCTCCGGCTCTTGAAAAGTACGGTGAAAAGGACGAAGAAGGAAACTTATACATACCCAGAAGATGGCTTACCATAGCTGCTAGACTTGGGGACTAATTTCGTCTCCGATAATATCGTGGCCTATACCCTAAATTTTCCCCATCTAGATCCCGATTTCAGGCAGCTTTCGCGTTCAAGTTTCTTTAATCTATCAAATATTTTCTTTTCGTCTTCTGTCACCAAGACTCGGCTATCGGTCTGGGTTTGTTGAGATGTATCGATAATGGACGGGTCTATGGTTAACCCTATTTTCTCAAAACCCTGTTTGATATGACTTTTGCCGTTCAATAGTGATTCGTAACTAATCAAAATACTCTCCTCAATGTTCTCGTAGGCTGCGATCAGCGCATTGGCATTTTTGGTCCACGATACGGGGAATTCGGCGATTCCTCGTTTAAATAAGCTCGCCTTGACATTAGCCGGGTTACGGAACACGCCAACCATTTTCAGGTTCTCAGCTATATGCCTGTAGAAGAATATAGCAGGTACACGCACTAGCTTAAGGCCACTCCATCCTTGGTACTTATTCAGGCGTCCGACAATTTCATTCATCTTTTCAGTGTTTTTTTCTGTCATCGCTTCTTTCATCAAAAGTTTTGATACCTCTTTGCTGAGGGACATCTCGTAGTATCCACCTTGGTTATATTCATCCCCCTCGAAGTCACTGGGAAACTGGACATCTGTGCTTTCCACCAGTTGACAAACCAGAGAAGTACCACTCCTCGGATGCCCTGCTACGATGACCGTTTTTTTCAGTTTTACTGGGTTCGTCATTGAGTAAGTGGAGTACCTCCTCGGTGAACTAATAGTCGATAATAGGACCGTCGGTGCGAGATCCTTGAAAAGTCAATTATACCTGGTGCCGAGGGCGGGACTTGAACCCGCACGGATTTAGAAATATCCACATGGACCTGAACCATGCGCGTCTGCCGATTCCGCCACCTCGGCAAATGAGCAACTAATTATAGCCTAATTTCAGCGATTCTCAAACGTTAGTGTAAACATTAAGTTATCCGAGAGTATAGGTTTCCAAGAATAAGTTGGTCTAGCACCTCTCTTAACGAAGTCAACCCCTACTTTGAAGAGGGAACCACCCTCGGGAAACACACTTCTCCTACTGTAATTTGGCCCTTGACTACGTTGATAAAGAGTATCTCCTTGGCCCAGAATTCGTTAATTGTACCTATTCGCTGGACGATCTAGGAACCAACCTAAAGTACTTGAGCCAAGTTGCACATCTCATTTGACTGCTGGATCTTCTTTTGTAAAAGATCAATGTACTTAGTCAAACAGGTGTTATACAAGCCCCGTCCCTTGGGTGGGGTTCTTGACCTGGAATTCCCTTTGGTTTTTCTTACCTATTTTAATTTTGATATCTATTCTTTTCCTAGGAAGAATTTCTTCTGCCCGATCTGCCCACTCTACCGCAACTACACCGTGGGGATCGACAAGGTATTCGTCGAGACCGGCTTCAATGATCTCGCTACTGTCGGTTAACCTGAACAAATCAAGGTGAAACAGTGGAGAATCACCGACGTACTCACGGAGCAGTATGTAAGAGGGTGAAACCACGGTCCGATTCACGTTTAAGGCTCTGGCCATACCTTTTACCAGTGTAGTTTTCCCTGCGGCTAGTGGCCCGTATAGACAGTAAATCTGTTTCTTCCCGAAAAGTTCAATCAGTTTTTTACCCACGTCTCTGGTTTCTTGAGGGCTGCTGGAAGAAAACTTCTGCACGGGTTACTCCCTGAGCGTTATACCCAATTGATCAAGCTTGCTATTTATTTCCTTAATTATTTTGTTTACCTCTTCGTCTTTGAGGGTTCCCTCAATGTTTCTAAACGTAACCTCGTAGGTTAAACTTATTTTTCCGGACTCGATTTGTTCTCCCTCGTATCGATCGTAGAGGTATACTTTCTCTACATAGGGTTGGCTAAGAAAAATACTTCTGATTTCTTTTTCCTGGATTGAATCTGGTACTACCACGGATAGATCTCGTTTCAGCGCCGGATATTTTGGGATCGGTTTGTAGGGTTTTGTGAAATCTGATCTATCTACTAGGAAGTCGAAATCCAGTTCCGCCAGATATACCCGCGACGGTAGGTCAAATCTTTCCTTAGTTGTAGGAGATAGCTCACCTGCAAAGCCGAGAGAATCGTTTTGTAAAACGATTGTCGCCTTCCGAGTGGGGTGGAGGAATTCTGGACCACCAAGTTTGAAATTGTAGTTGTTAAGGTTCAGGTGGTGCAAAAGTTCTTCGATGATTCCTTTTAGGTCCCAAAAACTATAGATTTGCTGGTTATCTATTCCCTCATACCTCCGACCCGAGAGCAGTATTCCCAAGCTGCTGGTTTCTTCTGGTGTGTTCTCTGTGGGGCTGAAGACATTACCGATTTCAAATAGATTGATCGAATCGATGCCTTCAGTGAAATTACGCTCTGCATGTTGAATGAGATTGGACGATAGCTCAGCGCGTAACGAGTTGCGCTTTGATCCCATAGGGTTTTTTAAGTAAACCAGTTGGTGGTCATTTCCTAACTCAATCCGAGGTGAAAATCCAGGGCTGATTACCTCGTTTACTCCCAACCCCGTCAGACACCTTTTTGTGCTCTTGGTTGTTTTCTCCCGCTTTGACGTAGATAGGTCGATGGTTCCAGAGCTGGGAGAAGTTGATGGTATCTTGTTATAGCCGTGTATTCGGGCGATCTCTTCAATTAGATCTATTTCTCTCGTTAGGTCTACTCTTGCAGGGGTCTGTGTGACTTCAAATGTGCTCTGGGGTTCGTCGAGTACTTTTACAGCCAGACCTAGCTCAGATAATATCCGTTCGATTTTCTCGTTTTCAAGTTCTATTCCTAGAACTGATTCAGCTCTGGCTTTGCGGAGTTTTATCTTTTTTTCTTCTGGGCGTTTAGGATAACTATCGGCAAGCTTGGTCACGGTTTTTGTTGCGCCTTGATCAGTTAAGAGCTGGGTAGTTCTGTCGATGGCACGGGGTGCTTTGGCGGAGTCCATTCCTTTTTCGAAACGGCGGGATGCCTCCGTCGATAGGCCCAGGAGCTGAGAGGATTTTCTAATCCTTGGTTGGCTGAAGCAAGCTCCTTCCAGGAGAATGTTTTTGGTCTGAATCGTTACCTCGCTGTTTTGGCCACCCATGACTCCAGCTAGCGCGATGGATTTCTCTTTATCCGCGATCACGAGGTTATCGCTGGTGAGTTCCCTTGAAACACCGTCTAGAGTAGTTATTTGTTCTCCGTCATTCGCTAATCTTATTTGTATTTCTTCTCCGTTTACTTGATCTAGGTCGAAAGGGTGTAGGGGTTGTCCAAGCTCAAACATTACGTAATTAGTTGCGTCAACTACGTTGTTCTTGGGCCTCTGTCCTACTTTGGCCAGTCTATGCTGTATTTTGATTGGCGAAGGTCCGATATCCACGTCTAGTAACGCACGGGCGCTGTATCTTAAAGTGTCGTTTGGATTCTCGATATTTATGGATACCGCGGGTTTTACGGTTTCTGAAATAAGAGGCTTTGGCTCCACCAGCTTTAAGTTGTTAATTGCGGAAACCTCTCTACCTATTCCTATCACTGAAAGCAGATCAGGTCTATTTGACGTTATTTCGAAACTGAGCACGTAATCGTCGTATTCCAGTTCATCTGTCAGAAGGTCCCCTGGGCTCAGATCGAATTCGTCCAGGATCCAAATACCTGCAGATTTCTCCTCCAGCCCCAGTTCTTGTTTGGAGCAGAGCATTCCTGCCGATGTTTCACCCTTGAACTTGGTACGTTCAATCTCCTGGCCGGTTGGAAGTTTTCCCGGTGCTTTCACTATTGGGACCAGGTCTCCCTTTTGTATATTTTTGGCTGCGGTAATGGTTGGAAGTTTCTCCGTATCCATCTCCGTCTGAACTACGTAAAGATTATTCGTGTTTGGATGTTGTTCCACTGAAACAACCTCACTAACGTAGATGGGTGAAGGTTCCTCTATATAAGTTATTTCTTCTACTTCCGCTCCAGCCATAGTAAGCTTTCTGGCATGATCTTTTACAGCTTGTCGGGATATTTCCAGATCAAGGTACTCAGCAAGCCAGCGGTAAGAAATCTTCATGTTTCCTCCTACTTAAGTTGTGTAATCCTCTCGCTCAAGACTAACTTCTAAGACAGAATACAAAACAAAAACATTTCCTTTTGAGAAACTTAACTATCTCACTTACTGGGTGCTGGAGGGCTTTATCGGCAAGTTTTGGTAAATAATGTGTCAGAACCGCTCAGCTAGACCCTACCTACATGTCAAGAGTAAATGAAATAAAGGGTCGCCCGATATCCCGTCCATGATAAGCATAACCGAGCGTTAAATCAAAGGGAAATAGCCCGCCGAGAGTAGTTCCCCTAATATTTAGTTCGATCCCTCCCTCCAACTTGAAGTCGGAAAGGTTGAATTCGTTGAGGCTGTCCCAGGTGTCCCCGGCAGATAAAAAAATACCTTGTCGTACATCCGATACCAGTGCCAGCGTGCCAAGGTAGTAGTTTGCGCTTTTGAGGATTGGAAAATCCAGTGTAACTTTCGAGAAAAGCTTGTACTTGCCAGGAAATCCCTTTTTTACCCATGTGGGTATGCCAGTGTTATCCACTTGATAAGATCCGTAACTAAATAGCTCATTAAGTTCGTAAGCGAAAAACTCTGGTAAGTCGCCGATACCAATTCCAACTGATGAATTAAAGTGTAGGTTTACACCGGGGAATACTCTGGTCGTTTCCCTGGCCCTGGCACTTACTTTACTGAACCCGCTTAAGCTACCGTGTATTCCTAAGGATAACGTCCGGTTTTCGGCGATTTCTCGGGAAAAGTCAGCCTCCACACCGAGCAGGTTATAGCCTTTTTTGGCATCTTTATCGTAAGACCTTTGGTACTCGACATTTATCGTCTTGTTTTGAACCCAGTACTGGCTTGCCGATCCTGTTTCAGGTTTTGACCACAGTTTATAGCTTCCACCAAGGGCACCTTCTACGAATAGATTATTTAAGTTGTTTCCCTGAATAGCGACCTGACCGGATAAAGAGAGGTTTCTGTTTAAATCTATGTTAGCTTGAGCAACTCCAGGACCTATTATCCAGCTTGTGGTCCCTACGTCTCTTCCAGACACTGTTCCAAGCATAACCACGATGGAGTACGCGTCCAGGGGAAGGGCATTGTCGCCAACCGAGATCTTGATCTTCCTCGGTAAGTGGTTATTTAGCCTATTTATGTCCATCACCCTGTCTTCAGGATCAATAGTTGCCCGGACCACTTTTTCCGGGGTCGTGATTGAAATAGTTTTCTCGTCCTTTTTCATTTGAATTTGTTGCCTGATTGTTTTATCGGACTCTAGAGTAAGCTGCAAGGTAGTTGGTGCGGTAAGTACTCCGTGCTTAAAGACTCTGATCTTTGTTAAGTAATCTCCCGACCCAGTCTTTTCGCTTGACATACTTTCAATCCCGTAGTCTAGATGACCGGCGGTGAACAGCCAATCGGAAAAGAAGTCCTCTGGTATGGGTTTCTCTGAGACAGATCTGACTATCGATTCAAAGCTTGCTACGTCAATGATGTCAGATTTATGAAGAGCGAATGTTTTGGCTATTATTTTGGTCATGGCGTCTTTTCCGACAATGCTTTCCAGTGTTCTAAGTATGAGGTAACCCTTTTTGTAGAGCCTGGTTTGCGTGGCTTGTGCGTAATCTACTTCTTCGGTGGGTTTTACCACTGCTTCGTCGAACCCCTTTTTATATTGCAACAAGTACTGCAGTTCGAACATGTGTTCTCTGAGGTTAACGTAACCCAGTTGGGATTCCACAGCTTCTTGGATAAGACCAGATCTTTCGAGCTGGAATAAATTGGGGTCATCTGCACTGTACTTGGTCTCAAAGTAACGTAATGCCAAAAATTCTGCAAAGGCTTCGCTTAGCCAATTATAGGTATTGAGATCCGCTCCCACACCGATACCAAACCATTGATGGCCGATTTCGTGAGCTATCAGGTATTCGGACAGCCTGTCCGTGATGTTTCCTAGAAGTAAACTTTTTTCTGTGAAAAAGGAATTTCCTATTACGATCAGTCCGTCTGCAGCCAGGCCAAAGTAACCGGAAAGAGGACTTTGGGCAAAGGTTAGTTGAGTTCGTTTGCATTCACCAAACTGATCTGAGTAAAAAGTCAATATTTCGTTTGCGTAAGAGGCCAGTATTCTGGCTTCCTCTTCGTAGCCTGGTTTATGGAGGATGTTTATTCTGTATTTTTCAAATTTTTCTGAGTATTTCTTATATTCCGGGCTGGTCACTAAAGGGAATGATCGTGCGGAATCAAGTGTAAGTTTAACACGTTTTCTGGTTTTCGTCGGTTTTATTAGAGTTTCTGAAGTTGTATTTCCACCTACGGTAAAATCTTTGGGAAGATTTAAGCTAACGGAGTAATTTGATGCAGGTAACTTATATTGGCTGTAAATCTCTCTGTCATACTCCTTCCACCAGTCCGGGGATGCAAGTGTGGGGTACCACCCAAAGCGCCAGATATATGTATTTTTGTAGTATTCTTCGTCCATTGCCGTCTTATGGGGAATCTTGGTGGTAAAGTGTATCGTTATTGATGTCGACTCACCGGGATCGAGTTCCCTCTCGAGGTTCAAACGAAGTACGGTCCTATCAAGAGAGTATGTTTGCCTGGCAGGTGGCAGTTTTTCCCATTGAAATGTCAGCTTTTCTCCTTCCTGGGTGATGGGTTCCTGTATTTTGGTCCATCCTGGGTCGAAGCCAGAGGGGTATTGGCTGTCGAGATTCACTTTGCTGAGATATGGGTTTGGGCTCCTGAGAAGATTGGCCTCCAATATTATCGCTACCTGGTCCACTGTTTCGTTGAGAGGATTGGTAAATTTTACTGTTTCCGTCCCCACAAGCATCCTTTGGTCGGTCGCAAGTTCTGCACTTATGTCGTAATTGATATTTCCATAAGAAATGGTTGAAAGAAAAAGAACGCAGGCAATTGAATAAAAAGCCACAGCTAGTAACTTTCTTGTATTTATCTTTACCATTTGTTTGTCGTCACCATCCTTAGTTTGCTGCGGGGTTATTGACTCAACTTGGGTAATAGAGTATCTCCTATAGAATCAACCAAGCTAATGTGTTTAGCCAAGTACCATAGGTTTTTACCAGGCAATTAGCTATCCCCGTTATCGTCCTGGGAATCCTTTGGTACTCTGGGAGAACCATGGGGAGTATATTTAATTCTAACCTTCTTTACCCGCTTTTTTGTCGATTGTTCGACCATCATGTCTACGTCATTTAGATTGAGCTGGGTGCCGGTAGCTGGAATTTTTTCTAGATGACTAATTACCAGGCCACCAATT
This sequence comes from uncultured Thermotogae bacterium, assembly GCA_964614065.1. Lineage (GTDB taxonomy): Bacteria > Bipolaricaulota > Bipolaricaulia > M55B111 > M55B111 > M55B111. Next base: position 3,550 of record CAZTJJ010000007.1, on the reverse strand, counting down.
GTGACGTTTTCTTCGGGAAGGCTCAAGCCAAGTGTTCTGTTTATCTGTTTAACTTCACACTCGCCGTTCACTATTAGCTCCCCGGGTTTGATCTCTTCCATCATAACTTCGTGTGTATCAAACTCGTCCTCTATCTCCCCCACAATCTCTTCAAGAATGTCTTCCAGGGTGATAATTCCCGCGATACCGCCGTACTCGTCGAGGGCTATCGCAAGGTGAATTTTCTGTTGCTGAAACTCCCGGAGTAGGGCATTTATTGGTTTTGACGCGGGGATGAAGTACGCAGGACGGATAATTTCCCGAACTTCTAAGTTGCTGTCCGCAGAATGTCTAAGCAGGTCCTTAGAATACAATGTGCCGATGATTTCGTCAATTTGACCGTCGCGAACGGGATAACGAGAGTGTCCATACTCTGCCACCAGTGCTTTTGCCTCCGATATTTTGTTAGAAGCTTCTAGAGTATGAGTTTCCGTTCGCGGAACCATGACGTCGCTTGCTATCAAATCGTCATAACTGAAAATCCTCTTGATCATATCTCCTTCATGTTTATCCAGTAAGTTTCTGTCCTGAGCCACGTCAATTAGAGCTTTTAATTCTTCTTCGCTAACCCTGGTTGGCTCTTGATGGGCTAGATCCCGGCTAACTGCGGAAAGAATTCCGTGGGAAATAGCCTGGAAGGCTTTGACTAACGGCGAAAGGACGACGGAAGATAGATAGATAAAGTTGATAGTTGCCAGTGTATATCTCTCAGCATTGTTTTTGGCAAAGTTTTTGGGCGTGATTTCGCCGAAAGTTAACAGTAACAAAGTCATTGTAATCGTGGCTATAACGCCTTTGTAGTAATTGGCGAGCTCAACCGGCAGTATTCGAAGGAACAGCAGCGTGGCCATAGAACTTGCCCCGATGTTAACCAGGTTGTTCAGGATTAGAATTGTAGTAATTAATTGGTTAGGTTTATCCGCCAGGAGAATCAGTCCACTGGATTTGTTTGGATATTTTGATGAAAGTAAACGAATTCTGACGCGGCTTAATGAAGTAATTGCTGTTTCTGTGCTGGAAAAAAAGGCGGAGAGCAAGATTAAAATGAATAAGACGATAATTTGTAAACCAATCGACAAACGTTAACACACTCCTACCTAAATTGAGCGATTTTCTCGCTCCTGATCAATCCTTACCAAAGAATACAATGACATATTACTCCTTTTTAATCAACTGAGTTCTCACACCCAGTGGGAGTAACCTGTTCAAGGTCATTCAAGTTTCTTTATTTAAGACCCTGACTAGCACCTAGTTTAATCTACAATATTATACCCAAGTTGAACGATTCTTACATGGTGTTTGCACCCTTAAGTCGCACGTCGGGAAGCAACTCACCGGTATTAGGTTATAGATTTCGCTATGTAAATTGCAACGGAATGTTAGAGGTATCGCAATGGTAAAGCCCCTAATCGCAATTATTGACAGCTTTCGACGTTTTGCGTATCCTTTTTCAATTGGGATGGTGCAAATGGAAATTGATATTGAACAGATGGACAGGATAATGAAATTGTTCGAAAGCTCTTCGTTGACGGAAATCACCATTGAACAGGATAACTATCGGTTAACCTTAAAAAAGGACTCTACTAACCAGCAGGGACATCTTGAGACGGATTCAACTGATAGGGATGAAGATATACACCCGGGTTCTCGGGAACTGGATCGTGCTAGCGTGGAAAGCAGTGAACAAGTTAGCGTGAATCATGAGGGTGAATCAACTGGCGCTTTTTTCATTACGTCTCCCATCGTGGGTACTTTTTACACCCGACCTTCACCGGAGGATCCCCCGTATGTAGAGGAGGGTGACGTTGTCCAGGAAGGCGACACTGTCTGTATTGTTGAAGCCATGAAAGTCATGAATGAAGTTGATGCCGATCGTAAAGGAAAAGTCGTTGAGATTTGTATTGAAGACGGGGATCCAGTGGAGTATGGACAACAACTATACAAGTTGATCCCAGTGGAGACCAGTTAACGTGGACAAAATACTTGTCGCGAATCGGGGCGAGATTGCTCTTCGAATTATAGAGGCCGCTCGGGAACTTGGATTGAGTACCGCCACAGTATATTCTGAACCCGACAAAGAACAACTTCATGTCAAGCTTGCCGACGAGGCCTATTGTATAGGCCCAAAAGAACCAGAAGAAAGCTATCTCAATTTGCCGGCCATAATCGGGGCGGCGGACATTAGCAACTCCGATGCCATCCATCCAGGTTACGGATTTATGTCAGAAAACCCCCACTTTGCGGAGGTTTGCGAAGGCCACGGAATTAATTTTATCGGCCCCACCTCCTCGACCCTGGAGCTCGCCGGGAACAAGATCAGATCCAAAGAGATAGTGAAGAAAGCGGGCATAAGCGTTTTGTCGGGGACTGATGAAGCTATCGAGAGTCTTGATGAATTAAAAGACAAGGCGGAAAACCTCGCATACCCTTTGATCTTGAAAGCCGCTTACGGTGGTGGTGGCCGGGGCATGCGTATTGTTCATAATGAAGACGAGTTGACGGACGGTTTCAAATCCAGCAGCAAGGAGGCCCGGCTATCGTTCGGTGAGGGAGCAATGTATCTGGAACGACATCTCGATCGACCCAAACACATTGAGGTTCAGGTAATTGCCGACGGGTTCGGTAATTACTGTCATGTCGGTGAACGGGAATGCTCGACGCAACGAAGACACCAGAAAATCATCGAGGAAGCACCGGCTCCGGGAATTTCTGACCAGACAAGAGAAGAAATCAGGAGGGCTGCAATAAAGATAGCCAGGGCTTTCAATTATACCAGCCTGGGAACAGTAGAGTTCCTTGTCGATGAAGACGAGAATTATTACTTTATTGAGTTAAATGCTAGAGTACAGGTTGAGCACCCGGTTTCAGAGGAGATCGCCGGTGTTAATCTGATCAAAGATCAAATTCGCCTTGCGAGTGGCGAGGAGCTTCAACCCAGCAGGTATCAGAATCTAAAAGGCCATGCAATCGAATGCCGAATAAATGCTGAAGATGTCCATAACAATTTCCTGCCTTCGTCCGGTCGGATCCAGATTCTTCAACTTCCCGGGGGGCACGGAGTCAGGTTGGATACCTGGCTCTATAGTGGAATAGAAGTTCTACCGTATTATGATTCACTTATGGCAAAGTTGATTGTTAAGGGAAGTAGTCGGTACGATACCATTACAAAAACGATCTCCGCTCTGAGGCGTTTCGAAGTCGAAGGAGTCAAAACTAATAAAGAATTACACCTGGATTTACTCAGGCAAAAAGAGTTCAGGTCAGGAGATTATTCGATTACCTTTCTCGATCAGTTTCTGGATGAAGGTCAAATAGCTTGAGATTGTCCGTAGGAACATCTGTGCATCAATTAGCCGGTAGAGAATTGCTCTAATGATGGTCTTTTGAGGAGCTGGATTCAACAAGTAAGTGCAACTTTGATATGGAGAAATGGCAGCCATCAGTCTGGGAATTGCTGCTCTGTCATTTGGAATAGGATTCAGCATTAGGCACTTCATGGGTGTGGAGATTT
>CAZTJJ010000006.1:0-54912 GCA_964614065.1 uncultured Thermotogae bacterium | reverse complement strand
GGTAGGCAAGTTCGACCGGAGGGGAGGTCGAACTTGCCTGAATGCTCCGCCGAGGGGGTGTGAGCATCTTTATTTATGTTCGTGTGACACTTGCAACTAGTTTGTATTTGTTTTCTGACAATTCCCTTATTCCTAGCCGGTTACTATACGATTTATGTATCAATAATGCCAGTAAACTAAACAATTTTCATTATGATATCACAATTTAGTTGCATTGTCAAGATAGATTGGGTCGTGGAGGGGCGGGACGCGTTCTTACCAGTCTTACTAACGCTAAAGTGGTGAACTTTTACTTGGCTGGAGGTGCGGCGTACAATTTTGATAGCTACGGTGACTCACCAGGGTATATCTCCGTTATTGGTACAGGAGGCATCAGTTTCAATATATTCTTCCAGATATTTCAGGTGAACCTTGAATTTGGGGTTCAAGGTAGGGCGATAGACGACTTTGGCATGACATTTGGAAGCGGTTTTCATTATTATTTTTAGATTCTCTTGCCATTTTACGTTGAAAATCGTTTGACTACCCGTAACAATTTTTATTTAAATAGTAAGGTGAAAAAAAATGGATGGAAGCACAAGGAGGTACTGGGTTGGAATCAATATGAATTCGGCAATAACTCCACGCCGATTTCATATTTTGTTGAGTTGCTTTCCAAATGTGGAGTCAATCTGGAAAGCCTCTGAGTCGGATATCAGAAATATCAACGGGTTTGAAGATGTAGCGGCTGAATTCTGTGAAGCTAGGGACCCTGATGAAGTTGACAAAGAACTTCGTCGGTCTGAGGATCTTGGCCTACAATTCCTCAGCCTGGAAGATGACGGTTATCCTGAGTCTTTAAGGGCTATCGATAAACCCCCACCTCTTCTTTACTGTAAAGGAGAATACGAAAATCTTGATCAATTGAGTATTGCCATGGTGGGTACCAGAAAGTATTCTAACTACGGGAAACGAGTGGCTGAAAAACTGTCCAGCGAGTTAGTGAAGGCCGGATTTACAGTGGTTAGCGGTATGGCTTTGGGTATCGACACTTTTAGCCACCAGGCTGCAATTAACGCTGGGGGAAGAACCGTGGCTGTAATGGGGACCGGTTTTGGAAATCCATACCCGCAGAGTAATGCGAATTTGATGCGACGAATAGCTGAGCAGGGAGCCGTGTTTACTGAGTTCCCCCTTGATCAAGGACCTACTAGGTGGTCCTTTCCGCAAAGAAATCGAATTATAAGTGGACTTTCCCGCGGTGTGATCGTCGTTGAAGCACCCGAGAAGAGCGGTGCGCTAATCACTGCAAGAAATGGCTTAGAACAAGGAAGAGAGGTGTTCGCTGTCCCCGGGGATGTCAGACGTCCGTCTATGAAAGGAACCCATCAACTGATTAAAGATGGAGCGAAGCTTGTAGAAGATTCTTCTGACGTTATCGAAGAGTTTCGCGATTTGCAATTGGCCCTGCCGCTTGAGGAGGAGGATCACCAGGAGAGGGTAGGTGATCTTGGTGAGGAACAAAGTAAGGTTTACTCCCTTCTCGATTACGATCCAATACATTTCAACGATATCGTGGAGCAAGCTGACTTTCCACCGGCTAGGTTATCCCATATAATTTTTCAGTTAGAGATGAACGACTTAGTGGAAAGATTGGAAGGTAATTTGTGGGCAAAAGTAAAATAAATTGGATTGAGTCAAGAACCCCGCCCCAAGGGACGGGGCTTTCTCGGCAAGTTTTGGTAAAAAGTTTGTTTTTTTCGCTAACAAGATTCGTTGGATGAAAATATTGAGAAGAATCATTATTAGCAAATTTGTCTTGACTTCTGTATTAGATGTTAGTCTCAATTCAGAGAGTTACATAACTTGAAATGGAGGTTTTTCATCGATGGAACGCAGTTTGGTATTGTTGAAACCTGATGCGATACAACGAGGGTTGGTGGGGCAATTGATAGATAGAATTGAAAAAAAGGGTCTAAAGATAGTGGGCATGAAGATGATGGAGGTGGAGGAAGAACTAGCCAGGGAACATTACGCGGAGCATTTGGATAAAGAGTTCTTTTCCGATCTGTTTCGTTTTATTACGTCCAGCCCGATTGTTGCCATGGTTGTTGAAGGTAAACAAGCGATAAGCGTGTTGAGAAAGATGATGGGGGCAACCAATCCTTTCGAAGCCGATCCAGGGACAATTCGGGGAGATTACGGGTTGGACCTTACCAAAAATTTAATTCACGGTTCGGATTCAAAAGAGTCGGCGGAAAGAGAGATAGGCCTTTTCTTTACCGCTGAAGAACTGCTGAGTTACGATCTAACCGTGGGACAATGGCACTGAAGTGGAAATTGTAACTTGTTTTCTGAGTTTTAATCTTTGTTGAAAGTCGTTTATACAATTTGATCAATAACAAAAGGTGGTTCTATGGGTAGAGAAGAAGTTCTAAACAGTACTTTAGATAAGATCAAGAAGGATCACGGTGAAGGTTCGATAATGTGGATGGGAGACGAGCAAGCGTTGGAAGTTGATGTAACTCCAAGTGGTTCTCTGGCTCTTGACATAGCGCTTGGTGCCGGAGGAGTGCCCAGGGGAAGGATTGTGGAGATATTTGGAAAAGAATCCAGTGGTAAAACAACGCTGGCCTTGCACATGCTGGCCGAAGTCCACAAAAAGGATGGAGCTGCAGCATTTGTTGACGCCGAACACGCACTGGATCCAAAGTACTCTAAAGCAATAGGTGTAAAGCTAGATAGGTTATTGCTTAGCCAACCGAACTCTGGGGAAGAGGCTCTGGAAATTACTGAAAAGCTTATTCGTAGTGGTGCCCTGGACATGGTCGCCATTGATTCGGTTGCAGCTCTTGTGCCTCAGGCTGAGCTTGAGGGCGATATGGGCGATTCTCAAGTTGGCTTGCAGGCTAGGTTAATGTCTCAGGCCATGCGGAAACTTGCGGGTGCGATATCTCAGTCTCGAACTACGGTGGTATTCACCAATCAAATTAGATCGCGTATTAGCAACTCGCCTTGGGGGCCATCTACTACTACTTCCGGTGGCAGAGCCCTCAAATTTTACAGTTCGTTACGTTTGAATATTTACATCACCAAAACCCTGGAAAGGAATAACGAAAAGATCGGTAATTCCACTACTGTACGAGTGGTCAAGAATAAAGTTGCACCCCCGTTTAAAGAGGCAAGCTTTGACATCATTTACGGCAAGGGAATATCACGAGCTCGGGAATTGGTTGATCTTGGCGAGGAGTACGATATAGTGGAACGAAATGGTTCATGGTACTCCTATGGAGATACCAAGCTGGGTCAAGGTATGGATAATTGTCAAGAGTTTCTCGAAGAAAACGAGCAAATTGCCGAGGAAATAGAGAGGAAGATTAGAAAAACTGCAGGTTTGCGTGTAGGCGATTCGGATTCGGACTCGTCTGACGATGAATCCACAGAAGAAGAATCGGACGAATAATCAAGAGGGTTCTTCGAACATCGAAGAGTTCGAGCGGGCCCGATCCTACTTGCGGCTACTGCTAAAATACCGCCCTAGGACGGAAGAAGAAGCCAAAAATCGACTTAAAGACAAAGACTTTTCTGAAGAGGTTATTTCCAGATTGATTGACTGGGCTAAAAGAACTGGAAACCTTGATGATGAGTTGTTCGCACAATATTTTGTCGAGGATCGCCTTCAAAATAAGCCAACTGGCCGTTCTGGCCTCTACAAACAATTACTTGATCATGGCGTGAATCCCCGGACGGCCAAAGAGGTGTTGGATCGGAAGCTATCGGATTTGGATGGGTTAAAAGCATGCAGAGATCTTGCTAAAAAGCGGGTGAAACGTTATGAAGGCGAGGACGTAAAGGCCAAGTACAGAAAAACTTCTTCGTTTTTAATCCGTCGTGGGTTCTCGAAGGGGGAAGTGAAACAGGTTTTGAAGGAGATTTTATTTAACGATGGCTAATCCGATAAGGGTCGGTCTGGGCCTTGATTTCCATAAACTAAAGCGTGGCGAAAGCCTTATCCTGGGAGGTGTTGAGTACGATTTTCCCAAGGGAACCGTTGCTTTCTCCGACGGTGACGTTTTGATTCATGCCATTTGCGATGCAATACTAGGAGCTGCTGGACTGGGTGATATCGGTGTTCACTTTCCCGACAACGACCCTGCGTATCATAATATATCCAGTCTAAAGCTGCTGAGCAAGGTGGTAAAAAAGATTGCGGGGGCAGGATATAAGGTGAGGAACGTTGACTCTACGCTTGTGTTACAGGAGCCTAATATTAGCTCGCGACGGGAGGAGATGGTGGAGAATATCGAAAGAATTGTGAGTGCTCCGGTAAACATTAAAGCCACAACGCCTGAGAAAATGGGATTTATTGGTAGTGGAGATGGTGTAGGGGGTCAGGCTATTGCTGCTGTTGAAGAGAGGGTGGACTGATTATAGAAATCAGAATTCGATTTGAAGAGAGATATGGAGGTAGAGGTAAGACAGGTTGATGGTTCTACGTTTGTAGGCCGGGTAGGCTCTTTGTTGCCATGGGTTAGAGTCACCTGATAAGCCGAACTTAGTTCAGTTTAGGCAAGAATTTAACCTTAACCTTCTTGATAGGGTTGACCCTTCAGGATACCCTTGATATAATCACTATATTATGAGTGAGAAAGAGTTGGAATTAAACCTATACAGAAGCAAGCCTACGTCTTTGGCACCCGCCCTTTCTACCTCACTCACTAACACAATTACTCATTTTTTTGGCTATTTTTATTTTGTAAGTTGATCTAAGGCCCTTCCTCCAAGTTAGGCTTTAGATCGTAACTAGACTGCAGGTTTCCTGTGGTCTTTTTTGTTGTGGAGGAGGATATGATAGAAGATTTGCGGAGACAGATAGACAAAATCGACAGAAAAATAGTCGGGTTGTTAAACAATCGGGCTAAAGTTGCGTTGGAAATAGGAGATCAGAAAAAGCGATTTGATCTCGATATCGTTGACAGTTCTCGGGAAGAGGAGGTCATTACAGGCGTGAAAAAAATGAACGGAGGACCTTTTAGTGACGAGCAGATCACGGAGATTTATAGAAAGATTATTGCAGAAACAAAGAATCTTGAACGGGAGGTTTGCTAAAATGATTGTGGTGATGAAACCAGATGCAACGAAAGACCAGGTTACTCAAGTCGAGGAAAAGTTAGTTGAAATGGGTTTTAGTGTTCACTTTTCTCAGGGAGTCGATTATATGACTCTGGGCGCAATTGGTGATAAAAGTGGAATTGATGCCCGGGAACTGGAGGTATTGAATGAAGGGGTGTTAAAAGTGACTGAAGTTAGTGAACCCTACAAGCTCGCTGGTAGAGATTTTCATCCGATGGATACTGTAATTGAGGTAAATGGTGTCCAAATTGGCGGTGGGGAAACGGTGACTATGGGTGGTCCCTGCGCAATCGAATCAAGAACACAAATTGAAACCATAGCTAAATACGTCGCATCGCATGGAGCTACTGTGCTGCGAGGTGGGGCGTTTAAGCCGAGGACTTCACCCTATAGCTTTCAGGGTCTTGGCGAAGAGGGACTCAAGTATATGAGGCAGGCTGCGGATAACAACGGCTTGGGTGTGGTGACGGAAGTAATGGACAGAACTCAGGTTAAGTTAGTAAACGAATACGCAGATATTCTGCAAATTGGTGCTAGAAACATGCAAAATTACAATTTATTAAGAGAGGTAGGGAGAACCAGTACGCCTGTTTTGCTGAAACGGGGGTTTTCTTCAACGGTTGAGGAGTTTTTAATGGCTGCGGAATACGTAATGTCGGAAGGAAACGAGAGAGTTATCTTATGTGAACGCGGAATTAGGACGTTTTCTGATGAAACGCGGTTTACCCTGGATCTGTCCGTGGTACCGGTTATTAAGGAGTTGAGCCATTTGCCAATTATTATTGATCCAAGTCACAGCACAGGGGTTAGGGACAAAGTGATACCGATGGCCCGGGCGGGTATTGCCGCCGGCGCGGACGGCATGATCGTGGAGGTTCACAACGAACCGGAGAAAGCTAAAAGCGATGGTCCTCAATCCTTGCGATTTGAACAATTCAGCAGCTTGATGGATCAAGTAGCGCAGATTTCACAAACTCTTCATGACAATATGGTAAAAGCTTGATGAGGTCGGAAACTAACTTTTCACAGATAACTATAGTTGGTTTGGGACTAATGGGTGGCTCTTTTGGGTTAGCAGTCAAGGATTTCTATCCGGCTACCAAGGTGGTCGGTGTCGATTTTCAAAAGCAATTGAAAATTGCTTTGCGACGGGAGACACTTGACAAAGCCTATCAGCCGGAGGATTTAAAGGAGTCAATAGACGGATCGGATTTAGTGGTGTTAGCTACACCAGTTGATCAGGTATTACAAAACGTAAAGAAGCTTTCTGATTTGGTAGAAAGAGGTACTGTAGTTATGGATCTGGGATCGACAAAGTTGGAAATTTGTCGTACAGGCTGGGATTACTTTGATCGTTCTCAAGGTAGTTTTATTGGTGGCCATCCTATGACGGGAGCAGAGATTAAAGGAATGGCGGGAGCACATCCGCTGCTTTACGAGAATAGTGTGTTTGTCTTATGTACTCGTGACGGACAACCCACGGCATCATCCAAGAAGCTGGCAAGTTTTCTGACTGGCTTAGGGACCGAACCTCGGCATCTTTCTCCTTTTTCTCACGATAGGATAGTGGCAAGAATTAGTCATTTGCCCCAGATAGTGTCTATTGGTTTGATGAAGGCGGTTCAAGAAGAAACTGGTATTGGAGAGACCCAAATAGACTGCGACTATCTGCAGTTTGCTGGTGGTGGGTTTAAAGATATGACCAGAATCGCTAGCTCACCGTTTGACGTTTGGTCGGATATTTTCTCCACTAACGGCGAGCTGATTTCTGATGAAATTGACAGGTTTGTCGATATTATGGAAGATCTCCGCGAACTGGTTGGCAATGATGAAATGGAAGAAAAGTTTGTCGAGGTTTCGGAGTTGAGAAAAAATTTGCCCGCCTCGACCAAAGGTATCTCCTCTCAAACTTTTAAGGTCGCAGTTATGATCCCTGATAAGCCGGGAGCACTGGCTGAGTTAACTTCTATAATTGCAGACGAAGGAATCAATCTCAAAGATTTGGAATTACAAAAGGTACGAGAGGATTACGGAGGTACCTTTCACCTCTACTTCGAGACGCATTCTGAGGCGGAAAAGGCCAACAAAATTATGCTTAACAGCGGTTTCCAGGCGAGGGTGATTGAGTAATGACCGGAAGTGGGAGTAATCAGCTGGAACTAACCGGTGGGAAGCCTTTGAAGGGTGAGATAACTGTACCCGGAGACAAATCGATATCACATAGAGCTCTATTGTTAGGTAGTTTGGCGACCGGCGAAAGCTTTGTTAGAAACATCGCACCTGGTGAAGATCTTAGAAGCATGGTCAGTTGTCTAAGTCAGCTTGGAGTGGAAATTCAGGATGGTAATGACGGAATTTCTGTCTTAGGAAAAGGTCTAATGAACTATACGCCGCCCGGTTCTGCTTTAGATGCTGGCAATTCTGGGACTTTAATCAGACTGTTAACGGGGGTTTTGTGCGGGCAGAATTTCACCTCCGTAATTACCGGTGACGAATCTTTACGTTCTCGTCCCATGAAGCGGATTGTTGTTCCCTTGAAGAAGATGGAAGCGGAAGTGATCTCGGAAGACGGACACGCGCCTTTGAAAATAGAAGGCGGGGGCCTTAAAGGAATTGTTTACAGGCCGAAAGTGGCCAGTGCTCAGGTAAAGTCATGTGTGCTATTGGCAGGTCTTGCTGCGGAGGGTCGCACCGTAGTGGTAGAGCCTGGTCCTTCTCGTGATCATACCGAGCGAATGCTAAAGGCCATGGATTATCCAGTAAAGGTGGAGGAAAATGTGATAGAGGTAGATGGGCCACAGCAATTAAGTCCGATTGACAGCACGGTTCCGGGCGATTTTTCTTCCGCCAGTTACTTCATTGCGGCCGCCCTCATTCTCGAAGGTTCGGAAATACTGATCAGGAAGGTGGGTCTCAATAGTACCAGGACAGGTTTTTTGGACTTGATAAACAAAATGGGTGCCTCTGTTTCAGTTGAAAATCGACGAACGGAAAGTGAGGAGCCTGTGGGCGATATTTTCGTTACTTATTCCGATTTGAAGAGCGTTGAGCTATCAGGCTCTGACGTGGTAAAGGCTATAGACGAATTGCCTTTGCTCGGGGTTCTCGCCACTCAGGCACGGGGGACTACTACAGTAACCGACGCCGAGGAATTGAGAGTGAAGGAGACGGATAGGATTAAGGCAACAGTTGACAATTTGAGAAGGTTGGGAGCCGATGCCCACGAGCTCCAGGATGGATTTGTGGTTGAAGGTCAAGCACCATTGTCTGGTGGCTCTGTTGATAGTTACATGGATCATAGAATAGCTATGAGCATGGCAGTTGCTGCTCAGGTTAGTGACGGAAAAACTACAATTGTCGACCCTAAATGGGTGGAGGTTTCCTTCCCTGGCTTTTTCGATAAGCTAGAGGAGCTAAAAGATGGATAAGCTTAATTCGACTACGCAGCTACTAGGATTAATTGGAAATCCGGTGAGCGGTTCTCTATCCCCTGAGTTGCATAATTACGTTATCGATCGGTTGAATCTGAATTATATCTATCTGGCTTTTTCGGTCGAGCGGGAATTAGTCTTCCAGGCGATTAGAGGGTGCCGGGCACTGGGCGTGGGTGGTCTCAACGTTACGGTGCCTTATAAGAAAACTGTGCTCAATGAGATGGACGATTTGTCAAAGTCCGCTAAGGCAATGTCCGCGGTAAATACCGTAGTATTCCAGGATAATGGCAAATTGCGGGGCGAGAATACGGATTGGCTTGGGTTCATCAAGTCCCTCCAATATAATGAGTTTGAGCCTCGAGGTAAAAAATGTTTTGTCTTTGGGGCCGGGGGCGCTGCTGCAGGTGTGGTGTACGGTTTACTCCATATGAACACCGGCCAGATTTTGGTTGCCAATAGAACGCTGGAGAACGCCGAGGATTTAGTTAATCAATTGTCTCCGTATTCCAACGGAACTGGATTGACCTGTGAATCGTTGTCACGTGTGGGTTTGAGTGAGAAGCTACGAGAGGCGGACTTAATAGTTAATGCAACGTCCGTGGGAATGAAGGGCGATGAAGACAAAAGTGTATGGGATAGTACTGGCGTATTTCGTTCAGATCAAATGGTCTACGACCTGATTTATAATCCCTATCCGACTCGTTTCCTAGAGATGGCGTCCAGTCAGGGTGCAAGGACAATTGGTGGTTTGGACATGCTGATTCTACAGGGACTTGAGTCATTGAAGCTGTGGACGGATGCGGAATTTGATTCTATTGATATGTTAAATGACGTGAAATCTTTTATGAGGTGAGTGGTCGATGGAATTTAGTAGTTTTACTGCTGGGGAATCGCACGGTAAGGGAATTGTGAGTGTAGTTAAAGGTTTTCCTTCGGGTCTCGAGTACGATAAAGATTTGATTCACGAGGATCTCAGGCGCAGACAGGGTGGATACGGACGAGGTAGTCGAATGGACATAGAACAGGATGAAGTGGAGATACTGTCTGGTTTTTACAATGGCAAGACCCTGGGAACGCCGATCACTTTGTGGGTTAAAAATAGGGATTGGAAGAACTGGCGCCAGGTGGTATCTCCTGAAAAAGCTGGTAGTGAGGGTCGAGAGTTGAATCTTCCACGACCTGGACATGCAGATTTGGCTGGTTCACTGCAACGGGGGTATCGTGATTGCAGAAAAGTGTTAGAGAGGTCTTCTGCTCGAGAGACTGCCGGAAGGGTTGCCGTTGGAGGCTTGTCTAAAACATTGTTGGGCAAATTTGAGATCAAAATCCTGAGCAGGGTAATCCGGATTGGGGGAGTAGTCGATGATTCAAAAGTTAGTATTTCAAGCTGGAGCGAGCTTACCGAAAATTCGCCTGTGCGAGTTATTGATAGTGGGATTGAAGATGAAATAATAAGGGAAATCGATTCTGCTAAAGAAGAGGGCGATAGTCTTGGTGGGGTTTTTGAAGTAGCTGTGACGGGAATGCCCCCGGGATTGGGTTCCTATCGGGATCCTTTGGATAGGTTGGACAGCCGAATTTCCTCGGGGTTCATGAGTATCCCTGCCGTAAAGTCCGTCGAGATAGGGCTGGGCAGAGAAGTTGGAGAGAAGCGAGGGTCGGAAGTGCACGATGAGATATACCACGACGAAGATAGGGGGTTTTATAGAAAGACAAACAACGCTGGTGGAATTGAAGGAGGCGTCAGCAATGGTCAGGCAATAGTGGTGACCGCAGCTATGAAGCCGATTCCTACGCTGACAAAACCTCTAAATTCCGTCAATTTGATTACCGGAACCAGCGAGAGCGCTGCCAAGGAGAGATCCGATGTTTGTGCTGTTCCAGCGGCATCGGTGGTCGGAGAAGCCGTTCTCGCTAACCTCGTTTTGAAAGCGTTTTTGGACAAGTTTGGAGGAGACACTATGCAAGAAATAAACGAGCGGTACAAGGAATATATCGGTAAATTGGAGAGTTGGTTCGGGGGTGATTAGTCCTATGGAAGAACTGGTGAACATTTATCTGATTGGATTTATGGGCGCGGGTAAATCCACAGTGGCCCCTAAACTTGCAGAGAAATTAAATATGGATTGGGTCGATATTGATGATATAGTTGAGGAGCGAGCTCGTTTTTCTGTTGCGGAGATTTTTGACTATTATGGTGAACTTAGATTTAGAGAATTAGAGAAGGAAGTGCTTAAAGAAGTTAGCGAGGACCCTCCAGTAGTAGTCTCAGTTGGTGGGGGAGCACCTATGGATAATGAAAATTGGTCTCGGATGTCCTCAACGGGTATCATCATTTATCTAGAAGTAGGTCCGGAAGAGGCATATAGCAGAATTGGATCTGATGGATCACGTCCACTACTTGCCAATTTGGGGGAGGATGAGTGCCGGGCTAAAATCAAGCAATTATTATTGAAACGTCATCCTGTATATCAGCAGGCCGATATACAGGTGAAATGTAATAGTACGGAACCGCAAAAAGTGATAAGAAAAGTCGTTGAAAGTTTGCCCGATGACTTGTTAGGTTCGGTGGAAGGAAGTGTTGAGTGAATTTACACTCCTAGATGGAAAGAGTTAGAGTATCGGAAAGGTTGGGTGCAACCAAGAACCGCTTATTCTTTCGTTTAACTGAGAGTGTCAAGGTGAGAGAATGAAAAAAATTGAAGTCGATCTTGATTCATGCAGTTACCCGATTCTAATCGAGGAAGGTTCCTTAATTGTTGTGGGCGAGAGGCTCGAAAGTTATTTATCCGCCAGGCAGGTTGTCGCTATCACGGATGAACATGTTGATGATCTGTATGGCGAGAAGCTGGTCAACTCTTTGGGGTTAACTGATATCGGGATGGTGAAATTGGTAGTATCTCCGGGCGAGGAGTCAAAATCTATTTCGGTTGCAAAAAAACTGTATCAGGATCTTGCCAAATTGAATTTAAGTCGCGATTCGGTGGTTGTTGCATTTGGAGGAGGCGTCGTCGGGGACTTGGCAGGCTTTGTTGCTTCGACTTTCCTTCGAGGTCTCCGCTATGTGCAGGTACCGACAACTCTATTGGCCCAAGTGGACAGTAGTGTAGGAGGTAAAACCGGGGTTAATCTATCTGAAGGAAAGAATCTCGTGGGCACATTTTATCAACCCCGGTTGGTCTTGATCGATCCTGAAATCTTATCTACGCTATCGGACAGGGACGTCCGATCAGGTCTTGGCGAGATACTCAAATACGGTATCATTTGGGATAAGGATTTGTTAAATAGGGTAGTAAGCAATATTCAGGTGTTCCAAGAATTGAAAGATTGTCAAGAGCTGGAGGGAGTTATAGCTCGATGTTGTGGAATAAAAACAGAAATAGTCACCCGGGACGAGAAGGACCGCGGTTTGCGAAAAGTACTCAATTTTGGCCATACGCTGGGTCACGGGATCGAAGCGGGGCTAGGTTATGGCAGTATGCGGCACGGTGAAGCGGTAATTTGGGGAATGGTGGGTGAGTTATGGATTTCCTACCGGAGAGGCAATTTATCTGAGGATACTCTCCAGGAAGTTGTAGACTCATTGACGAGCATTAGCTTGCCAAAGATACCACAAGATTTTACCCAAGGACGCCTGTTAGAATACGTAAGTCAGGATAAAAAAAGCCGAGAGGAAACTATCTATTCGGTCATAGTAAACGAGATAGGAGAAGACGTATCTGTAGAACCCGTGGACAGATCTGAAATAGGTGGAGCCCTTGATTTCATCATGAATTTGCAGTTCTAGAAAGAGTTTTGTCTAACTTACTGAGCTGAATCCAATTGATGAACAAATCCAGTCAAGAGCCCCGCCCCAAGGAACGGGGCTTGTAGAAAAACAGATTTAACCACGGACGTTGTTCTTTTACAACAATAAGACCCAGTAGTCAATTCGGAACTAATATTGTATGTGCTCCTAGACCATATGAGCAGGGCTAATTGGGTGCTGGAGGGCTTCCTCGGCAAGTTTTGGTTGAAGCATAAGCTATTTATTTAATTAACAATTCTTTCCTAGGAGATGTTCATAAGGAAGGGAATCACACCATTGAGGTGAGATTATGATCTTAGTTGTTAACGGACCCAATCTTAATCTATTAGGTGAGAGAAAGCCGGAGATTTATGGGTCAAAGGGTCTTTCTTTTCTTGAAAAGAAGTTATCCGCACGGGCGAAAGAACTTGATGAGCAGTTAATTTTCTTTCAGTCAAATCACGAGGGAAAGATAATTGATTTTCTACATGAGCACAGAAAAGTAGCAAAGGGTGTACTTATTAATCCTGGCGCTTTGGCTCACTATAGCTATAGTTTAAGGGATGCCCTGGAGGCGATAAACTTGCCGGTGATCGAGGTACATATTTCCGATATAGAGAACCGGGAGGATTTTCGACGGAAATCAGTTGTAGAACCGGTTGCTGTCCAGCAGATATCCGGGCAAGGGCTAGAGGGCTATGCTATCGGTTTACGCCGATTGGCTTCACATATAACAGAGGAGTGATTTCCTTGCTGGCGGGTCGCATAGAATCTTTAAGAAAGTCAGAGACACAAGAGATTAACGACAGAGCCAAGCAATTGATGAGAGATGGGCAGGACGTAATTGATCTGGGAGCTGGAGACCCCAGTTTCCAGGAACCCAAGGTCGCTAGAGCTGCAGGAATCGATGCGATAAAAACTGGTTTTACTGGTTATACTGAAGCCGGTGGTATTATTAAATTACGTGAGGCCATTGGGCAAAGGTATCAGAAAGTCTTTGGGCTCGATCCTTCCGATGACTCTATTTTAGTAACTGCTGGAGCAAAGGCAGGTTTATTTGAGATAATGCAACTTTTGCTTGAGGAAGGTGATCAGGTTATCCTTCCTCGACCGTACTATCCGAGCTATCCAGCGCAGGTTCGGCTATCAAGGGGCGAACCCGTGTTTGCAAGAGGTGCACCCCAAAATCATTATCTGC
Source organism: uncultured Thermotogae bacterium (assembly GCA_964614065.1). Lineage (GTDB taxonomy): Bacteria > Bipolaricaulota > Bipolaricaulia > M55B111 > M55B111 > M55B111. The sequence goes on along the minus strand of CAZTJJ010000006.1, from coordinate 41,381 downwards.
CTTCTGTTTCTGAAATAGAGGAGAAGGTGACTCCTCGGACCAAGGTAATTTTGATTAACAGCCCGGGAAATCCGACTGGGGGAGTTTACAATACGGAGCAAGGTGAAGAAATTATCAATTTGGCGCGGTCCGAAGATCTGTTCGTAATCAGTGATGAGTGTTATGACGGTTTTACTTATCAGCAAGATAGATTTTGGACTCAGGTATCATCAGGTTATACAAAGGGTTTCACGGTTGGATCCACTTCCAAGATTTTTGCTATGACTGGATGGAGAGTGGGTTACGTAATTGGTAGAGCCAAGTACATGACTGAGTTGGAGAAAATTCAGAGTCACTTTACCTCAAGCCCGTCTTCTATCTCTCAGAAGGCCGCACAGGCTGCATTCGCTCATGAGTTGTCATTGTCGGAAAGCATTCGACATGAGTTTAAAAGAAAACGCGATCTTCTAGCCCAGGAATTAAACAAGGTCTCGGGGATTGATTGCCCGATACCTCCGGGAGCCTTTTATCTGTTCCCTGATGTAAGGGATTTGCTTTTGGAGGTTGGTCTTGATGAGTCGGGCGATTCTCAGTTTACTCGAGTGCTTCTTGAAAAAAGCGGCGTGGTCACCATTCCGGGCAGTGCTTTTGGTATGCCCGGTTATCTCAGGATCGCTTATTTGCCGAGTGTGGTCGTGCTAGAGGATGCAGTTGATCGAATTAAACTCGCCATCGAGCAGTGGTGATTCTTTCTGATAGTGTTATGTTGGTTAAGCTACTCCGGGAGCCAAGAAGAGCTTAGTCGGGCTTTTGGCTCATGATTTGTATCCGAAAATGAACTAACTTTTGACCTGATACCCTTGTTTGTTATCGCATATATATGCCACCGTTTGCATTTATCGTTTCGCCGGTTATGTAGCTTCCATCGTGGGATACCAAAAATGCTATTACTCCTGCAATCTCTGGCGATTCGGCTACTCGGGCGAGTGGTATCTTGGCAGCTATTTGTTCCTCTTTTTCCTTTAAAGAATCTTTTGTCATCGGGGTGCGAGTGTAGCCCGGAGAAATCGCGTTTACAGTTATCTCTGGTGCTAATTCCAGGGCTAAGGATTTGGTCAATCCAAGGATACCGGCCTTGGAGGAGGCATAATGTGAGCCGTGGTCAGATCCCGTCATAGCTCTTAGAGAACTGATATTAACGATTCTTCCCCAACCCAGCGTTTTCATTTTAGGCGCAACCGCCTTTGCACAGTTAAATGCACCGGTTAAGTTTACGTTCAAACCTTTCTGCCACTCTTGGTGGCTTAGTTCGTCTAGGGTTGCGTGATGGGAGAATCCGGCATTGTTTACTAGAACGCCCACATCACCGAACTCTTCTGTCGTTTTTTCTACCATTTTCTGGACTTCGTGTGGTTTCGTGACGTCTGCCTGGACTATGATTGCTTCCCCCCCATGGTCAATAACGGTTTGCTTGGTTTCTTTGGCTCCTTTTTCGTCTTGCCTATAGTTGACGGTGACGTGAAAACCATCTTGGGCAAGTCGTATAGCTGTGGCTTTTCCGATGCCACGTGAACTTCCAGTAATTATTGCACCTACGTTTTCCAACTTGATCACCTCGATACTTTATGACAGTAATATTCAGACTTTGGTATTTAGTAAATAAACGAGAGAAGCATGATTGCTCCTCTCGTCGTAAATTTCACACTCTTAACTATAGCTCTATCGCATCAACTGGACATAGATTTGCTGCGTCCGTGCAACAACCTGCTTTTCCGCAACTTTCCGCGTCCTGTTTGACCTCAGCGTATCCAGCCTCGTTGTTTAGCTTAAATATTTCTGGGCAAGTTTGTGAGCACAGACCACATGCTATACAAAGCTTTCTGTCTACTTGTGGTAAAGCCACTCTTTTCCTCCGTTTAGTACTCGTTTATCCCCACTACTGGGTTTGTTAGTGTCCCTATACCTTTGATTTCTAGTTTGATTTCATCGCCACTGTGAATTGGACCTATACCTTCTGGTGTTCCTGTCGAGATGACGTCTCCCCGATTTAAGGTCATAAAAGAACTTATTTCTTCAATTAGTTGAGAAGCATTGAAAATTAGTTGAGAAGTATCAGCAGACTGGCGTACTTCTCCGTTTACAGTTAATTGGAATTGAATTGGCTTGTCTAATTCCTCGGGTGTAACTAGGTATGGACCGATCGGAGCAGCAGTGTCGAAACCTTTCGCGCGTATCCAATTTTGCTCCCAGGATTGTGCGTTTCTATTTGTGACATCGTTGAGTCCGGTGTAACCCCATATGTAATTTTCCGCGTTAGTTTGTTGGATTTTGTAACAATTTTTTCCGATAACTACTGCGATTTCTCCCTCAGGATCAAATCTATCCTCTGAAGTAATTCTAATGGGGTCGTTATCTCCGATAATTGCCGATGTGGGTTTGAGAAATAATGATGGCCTCTCTGGTGGTTCCGATTCGGTTTCCTCGATGTGTTTCCTGTAGTTTAACCCAACACAGATTATCTTCGTCGGTTCTACCGGAGGTAAAAGATCTACTTCCGATAGTGGAAACGAATCGGCCTCGGTTTCGATAACTTCACCAAAAACTCGCCCCTGCAGTGCTTTATCACTGGGAGGAACGGTAAATCTAGCGATTTTCATGAGAATTATTGAGTCAAGGTAACAACCGCCCCGGGTTCTAAAATTCTAAAGCTGAAACTTTCTGTGAGGAATAACTTGACTTCTGTACTGTCGTGGTTTTCGTAGCCAATTGAGAAATCCTGCCCCAGAATTAACTCGTAATCCCCGCCTCTTGTTGATAACAGTAAGGCGTTGTCAAGGTGTGGGTTGTAAATGATTGATCCATCGATTAGATCTTCTAAATGTCTTTTCAGTGGGTAACCTTTCGAGGACTTGGCGATCTTCTGCCATAGGTCTCGATTTGCCACCATAGAATAGGGACCTTCGATGGAGGTATCCTGCAAAGTCATTACACCTTTTGATATTGCCTCAACGATACCTTCTGGACCTTCAGGTATATCGAAAGAGGTTTCGGAGACTTGAGTTAAGCCTTTTATCTCTGAGTCTTTAAGTCCTTTGTAAATAACGTCTTCCTCGAATTGAGCCGCTTTCTCGGCTGCAGCCTCTAGAGGTGAAAGATCCAAATCCTTTGCACCTCGGCTTAGGTTGTCAAGTTCCCAGATGTTTAAATTGAAGGAAGTTCTTGTTTCTACGAGTGGCGAGGTTTTCCTGGTGCCGTATCTTACTTTTCCTGGATCGTCTTCTTTGATGTCTAATCTGCCCTCTGAAACAGCGGAGAAATACCAACCTTGGGGGTCTGTCACGTCGACAAATTTCCTTCCTGTCAGTTGACTGATTAATACTTCTCTTGCTTGGTCGTCTATTTCGTCCCAACCTGCGTCAGTTATTGGAGCCAACGATCGTTTTAAATAATCCATTTTTTTCACCTCTTTAATGATTTGGGATGATTAGCTCAACCCGCCTATGCCAAGGTCGGGAGATTCTTGCCCTTCATCTGTTGCGTTTTCCTCTTCTTCCAGCTCTTCAACTTGTGTTATCGGAGCTTCTGAGAATAGATAAGTAGACAACTCTTCATCCCAGCCAGGCATGTTGCGACGGAGCCATTCAATTGCCATGCACGCGTGCTCTATTTCCTCATCTCTATTGTGGGCAAGGATCTCACTTAGTTCATCGTCGTCACTGGCGGATACTCTTTGTTGATACCAGTTAACTGCCTCGACCTCTTCTTTAAGGCTCATTAGTGCTCTAACAAAATCTCTGTCGGTTGATTCTAGATCTTCTATTGGTTCGTGATATTGGTCCATTTTTTACCTCCCTGTGATATGGCTCAATTTGGTCCAATTGTTAGCATAACCTTATAACCTTACTAACTCAACCATAGATTTGGGACAGGCTTGGGATGGTATTTGGGAGCAATGATTAACTTATTGAAGAGTTGAAGCTTAATTGTAACGCCCGAATAATTTCTTATTATTAGATATTATGTTAAATCTAAAGCCCAATGAGGTCTGGAATTATTTTGAAGAAATTAGCGCTATTCCCCGCTGTTCCGGCCATGAGGAGAAGATCAGAGAGTACTTATTGAGCGTGGCGGATCGTCATAATTTGTCTTCCCGCGTTGACGGCGTGGGGAATGTTCTGTTGAGCCAAGTCGAGAGTTGGGGTGCTGACGAGCCCCTGGCTGTCCTTCAGTCGCATATGGATATGGTCTGCGAGAAAGATTCAACCGCAGAGCATGATTTCAGTAAAGATTCCATAGAGTTAGTCGTGGATGACGGGTGGGTTACTGCAAACGGAACGACGCTTGGTGCTGATAACGGGATTGGTATGGCTATTGCATTAGCCCTGGCTGGGGGGGAGTTCGACTCTGGGCCTCTAGATTTTTTGTTTACGGTGAACGAGGAAACAGGACTGGTGGGGGCTAGCGGGTTGGATCCTGATTTAGTGAGGAGTGATCGGTTAATAAATTTAGACAGTGAAGAGTTTGGCACATTCACCGTTGGTTGTGCGGGTGGCGGAACTACAACCATTAACCTGCAGCTAGATTTCAGCGGGAGTGAGGCAAAAGAGGGTGACCTCTTGGAGCTATCGGTTGCTGGTTTGACCGGCGGTCATTCCGGGGAGGATATCGACGAGGGTCGGGCCAACGCGTTGAAGTTATTGGCTAGGGTTCTCAAGAAGATGAAAGAAGGTCCGGGCTTAAACCTGGTGGAGATCGAAGGTGGAGGTAAGCATAATGCTATCCCTCGGGAGGCTTCAGCTGTTTTTTCTACATCTGAGGCTCGTGAGGGGTATCAGGGTATAGTTGAACAGTACAGGTCGATTTTTCTGGAAGAGTATCGCAACTCTGAAAAAAAGCTAGATTTATCGCTTGTGGAGTCCATTCACAGTAACTCAGGGAATGTGATGAGTGAGGGAACGACTTGCAACGTTATCGATTTGCTGAGATCATTGCCAAATGGCGTTATTCGTTACGACCAGGAGTTGTCCTCATTAGTGGAGACTTCAACAAATTTAGCTTCGATTCGACAAAGCAGTAATTCGCTGGAATTCCTTATAAGTACTAGAAGTAGCTTGGAATCGCAATTAGAAGACGTTAGAGGTAGAATTGAGATAATTGCGGGTTGTTACCGTGCTGGGGTGGATAAAAATGAGCCTTATCCAGCGTGGAGTCCCGATTTCAGTTCTCGCCTGTTGGCTGACGCGAAGGATGCGTTTGAGTGCGTGTATGGGCGTGAACCTGAGATAAAATCTACCCACGGCGGGTTGGAAACTGGAGTGATAGGAAAAAAGGTCGAAGGCTTAGACATGATTGCAATGGGGCCAACTATTGAATCTCCGCATTCGCCTGATGAATGCGTGAAAATAGCGACTGTCGAGAACTTCTGGAACTTCTTGCTCGAATTTTTGGGATCTTTTTAAGTAGCATGAAAGTGGTTTTCTAATGTGTGTATAGTTCCTTTTTACGAGTGAGTATAGTTAGAAGTCACTTGATTTAGAGATAATTGTAAATTACCATCTCAAACGATCTAGTTCGCAGTGGACTAAGAGGTGATTAGCATTCCAATAATAGAATCTGCTAAGAAAAGGTTGAGGCAAAATAAGAAACGGGCAAAGCTTAATAGAGAGCGTAAGAAGGATTTGAAGGAAGTAACCAAGCGGATGGATAGGCTTTTGGAAGAAGAGAAAAAAGAAGAAGCAGAAGAACTGCTCCCTGATCTGATAAGTCTTGCTGATAAAGCATCTAGCAAAGGTCCTTTTCATAAAAACAAAGCAGCCAGAATTAAATCCAAATATTCCAGAAGGGTAAAAGCTTTATCCGGCAGTTAAGTTACAGTTCAAGAACCCAGCCCACCGGGTGGGGCATATAAAGAGACAATGGTAAAAATAACCTCGGGTTTGAAAAACGAAAGATTGACCCAGCACTCTCGGCTAATTTTGGTAGATTACGATAATCTAGTTTATTGGGAGGCGTTATGAGTTACGATTTTGACCTACTGGGCAAAGCAAAGTATTTTTCAGTTGGGTCGCTAATAGCTGTGATAGTTGGTGCGGTTTTGATTGTCGTTCTAGGTATGAATTTAGGGATTGACTTTAAAGGTGGGACCAAGTTTGAGGTCCTCTTTAATGAGGACGTAACTACTACAGGAATCAGATCATTTCTCGCTAATTCTAAGCAACTTTCTGCGCTTTCAGGAAGCAAAATTCAGAATATTCAAGGTAGCCAAGGTGGCAACAAAATATCCATTGCGACGAAGCTAGATGTTTCTGGTGATAGTGATTTACTGGACCAGCTGGAACGGGAGTTAACCCAGAAATTCGACGTTTCTCAGGGAAGCATTAGCAGAAAATCGGTGGGCGGGAAAATCAGTCAAGAGTTACAGACAAAGGGTTGGCAGGCAATTGGTCTGGCTTTATTGGTTATCCTTATTTACATTAGCTGGCGATTTAGGTTGCGTTATGCAGTAGGTGCGGTGGCTGCTGTAGTACATGATGTAGTGATCGCCATGGCTTTGTTTGCCATTTTTCGGGTCGAAATTAACCTTCCGACAATAGGTGCTTTTCTGACAATTGTCGGTTATTCGTTGAATGATACGATAGTCTATTTTGACCGAATCAGGGAAAATTCAACTAAGCGCATCGCTAGAGAGGGTTCAACTTTTCAACTGATCAACAAGAGTATAAATCAATCTTTATCAAGAACTATAAGCACCTCAACTACCACTTTCATCCCTGTAATAGCTCTGGTTGCCTTTGGTGGACCGGTGCTTAGGGCGTTTTCTCTTGCCCTGTTAATTGGCGTTATTGTGGGTACTTACTCGTCAATTTATGTTGCTTCTCCTATAGTTTACCTCTGGGATAAATATTTGGCTCGTGAATGAACTCGCTCCTGTACGATGATCAAATTTGGGAACAGACTGAGGGAGTTGAAAGTTTAATTGCGGAAGCGCAGCAGGAGTTGGATTGTTCGAGAGCCTTTGCCCGGGTAGTGACAAATCGTTATGGTTCCTGCTATTCTCTCGTAAGCCGACCTCCAAAAGAGGCTCTCCACCCCACAAAAGATCTTCCCGATTTACCCCAGGCTCTGGATAGGATTGAGAAAGCATTACAAGGCGAAGAGGATATATTCATCCAGGGTGACTTTGACGTGGATGGATTGAGCAGTGCAGCAATAATTTATCGGGGATTGAAGGGGGTTCGGGACTTACCTGATCCAGGAAAGCTAAAAGTGGGGGTCGGGGACAGAATTAGAGGTCACGGGTTGGATAAGGAACTCTCCGCAAGGCTAATTAGAAATAATTTCGATTTGCTTATTACGACGGATTGCGGAGTCAAGGATCGGGAAGAGATCTCTCATTTGCGGGATTATGGTGTAGATGTAATAGTAACTGATCATCATCAACCGCCTGAAGTTCTTCCGCCAGCTCTGGCGATTGTGGACCCAAAACGTCCATCTTCTTGCTATCCTAATCCTTACCTCGCTGGCGCCGGCGTTGCTTATAAGTTAATAGACGGTCTATACGAAAGGTTGGGCTCGAAGGAGCAGGTTCGTAGTTCTTTGCTACAGTTGGTTGCGTTGGGGACGATTGCCGATTTAGTTCCCTTGCTGACGAACGGGGTAGATGAAAATAGACAGCTGGTGAAACTTGGATTACAAGAGATACAGAAAGAGCCCATCCCAGGGTTAGTTTCCCTGTTCAATGAGTTGGGTGACAGGGATTGGTGGAAGAAACCTGTGGAGACAAGACATATAAGCTATCGATTGGCGCCGAAACTGAATTCTGCAAATCGCGTGGGGGATCCAAAGGTAGGATTTCTGTTGCTCGCCACTAATGACACCCCTCGAGCTGATTATCTTGTGAAGACCCTTATCGACTACGATAGGGATAGGTCAAGAGTACAGCAAAAGGTTATTCGCCAGGCTAAGGAGCAACTTGAACTCGAGGGTTTTGATCCGCGGAGCAGAGGTGTCGTGTTTGTGGTAGGGTCGAAATGGAATCTCGGAATAATTGGGCTTGTTTCGTCGAAGCTTTGTGCTGAGTACGATCTACCCGCGGTAACCGTAAGTAGAATGGGAGGGAGATGTAGGGGGTCTATGAGGAGTGTGGAGGGTGTATCGGTGGTCGAGGGTTTCGACAGATGTTCCCAACATTTGATCCAATTTGGCGGTCATGCAATGGCTGGTGGTTTTACCGCATATGCCAGGGAACTCGATCCTCTACGGGATTGTCTGAACAAGTGGTCACTGGAGAAACCCCTTGCCAGAGAACAAAAAGTAAACTCCTTTGAAGCTGAGTTAAGGCCTGAGCGAGCGTCTATGAATTTGGTTCGGGAGCTGGAATTGTTAAAACCATTTGGTGAGGGCAATCATTCTCCAAGATTTTATATGAAAAATTTGGACGTGATTAACGTCAGACAGGTTGGAAAATCGCAAAAGCATCTAAAGTTGACCTTAGCCAGCCGCGACGAGACATTTAGCTGTATTGGTTTTGGTTTGGGAGATAGCATTTCTCGTATTCAATCTGCCAACACCCTTAATCCAATATTTAAACTAGAAGAGAACGTTTGGAATGGAGAGAGAAGTGTGCAGCTAAATCTAGAGGATTTCGTTGCGTAACAAAACTTTTATCTTTTCTCCAACAACTCTAAGCATGAAGTAGGGAATCAATCGTGCTTTCCATAATCTTCGTGGCTCTAGCCAGATTCTGTACAACCACTCTAATCCATTGTCTTGTATAGCCTGTGGGGCTCTAGGCAAGTTTTCAGATAGCACGTCGAAACTCCCTCCTACACCCATCACTACATTTGCTTGGACGTGTTTGATGTTATTCATTATCCATTTTTCCTGTTTTGGGACCCCCATACCGACCAATAGTAGGTCAGGTTCAAGGTTATTTATCTCGCCAAGTACTGTTTGATCATTTATAGGATCGTAGCCGTGGTGCGTGCCCACTACGTCTACCCCCTGGTAACGTTTGACTATGTTTTTCGCCGCTTCTTTCGCCACTCCGGGTGCCGAGCCAAGTAAAAAAACCGTTAACCCATTGCTTGACCCAAACAACTTTTCCAGTAAGTCTATACCTGCAACTCTATCCGATAAGTTCAGTCCGTGTAAATTTGAGGCCCACACGAGGCCGAAACCGTCAGGGGTGACGATGTCGGCTTTGAAAAAAGATTGTCTGAGCAGGTTATTACTTTCTGCCTTGATTACAGCTGTCACATCAGGTGTTGCCACGTAATTTGTCCCCTCTTCTTTGGTGAGTGCTTCCATTCTTTGGCTTGTCCGTGCCAGGTTTGTCTGGTCGAAAACGGTCCCTAGAATATTCACCTGATGGTCTCCGTTGGATAGTGAGGGTGACATACTGTTAAAGTAAGCCACAATCCTGCTGCCGAGAATAAAGTTCACGGGAAGTATGACCAAACTAGAGAGCAAACCCGAAAACGAAAGGAAGCCAGGATTCCAGAGGAACCAGGCGATTACTAACCCCAGGTAACTTAAACTGGTGTACGTTAGAAATATACCGATAGATCGGGATCTTATGTACTTGGAAACTAAATGCTCGATTAGACTGTCACTATCTGCAACTGTGGTGGCGATCCTTGCGAAAGCCAGTGATTTTGTTGCGGTTGGCAATATCAGTGGTGCTATCGGTACGAGCAATACGAAAGCCGTCAATGATTTTACCACTCCAGAGATAGCAAGGCTTGCAAGTATAAATCCAAATTGAAGAGATAGCGTCGATAGAACCTTTTTGGATGGTGATATGAATAACATAGCCAGCAACCCCCCGATGAACCCGTAGCCGAGATAAGAAGAGAATTGTAGCTGTTGAGTGTACTGAAGCTTAACGAGAGTAATGAAAAACGCTGTGACGATTATTAGGGTTATCACAAATAGTTTCCATTTTCTTCGGCCGAGCTCGAAGTGAATAAACTGTACTGATTTGGATATGGTATAGAGCCAGGCTACAGTTATTGGCAAGCTAAACCAGGTAAAATAGAGATATTGATCGCTAAACGAGGGTTGCATGAATTGAATACGGAAGCCTAACATGAATGCAATTACTGAGGCAGTCCCTAAACCGAGAGCTTCCTTCACCTTGCTATTCGGCCCTAGTTTTTTTGATACAGAGATGAGTAGCAGGCTAGTTGATATTCCAATAAGCAATATTGTGTATCCATGGACAAACCAGAGGGCCAGGGGTACAGCAATAATTAAAAAATAGCCGAGCCAGCTTTGATTGGATCTTTTCCAGTTAGCTAGTTTGCCAAACAAAATAGTTAATATGAATGAAATCGCTAGACAGATTCCGATGGACATAGCAGTTCGAATTATAGTGTCAGTCCCCATCTCCGAAAAGGAATAAAGTAGGTTCTCATAAGGACACCTGTCTTTTTTTTAAGGTAGGAATGTCGTATCCATGGGAGTTGGATTGAAGTGCTAAATTGCAGAAAATCACTTGATATTGTAAAATTCATTAGATTTGACTTTGTTAAAATACGTTTTCGAAAGACTAATTTTCCTTGTTAATAAGGGGGTTCCTATGAAGGAGATTCGATGGCACGGGAGAGGTGGTCAAGGAGCAAAGACCGCTTCTCAACTTCTTGCTGACATTCATCTTCAGGAAGGTAAATTTGTCCAATCTTTTCCTGAATACGGACCGGAACGCAGTGGGGCACCTATAAAAGCCTATAATCGAGTGTCAGGTGACAAGATTAAAGTTCATTCGGGAGTTTATGAGCCTGAGATTGTGGTAGTGGTGGATCCAACATTGCTTTCGGCGGCAAATCCTACGGAAGGGCTTAGTGAAGACGGAGTGTTGTTAGTCAATACTAAAAAGAGCGCTGAAGATATTGTAAGTGAGACAGGATTCGATGGCACTGTCTTAGTATTTGACGCTTCTGGATTGGCAGAAGAGGCTGGTAGCGGTTATGCCAATATTCCCGTACTTGGGGGGTTAATTAAAGTATTAGGCACTGATTTTGATGTCGCTGAAGCTGAGGTCAAAAAGGCCCTATCAAAGAAGCTACCTGAGGAAGTCGTAGAGAAGAATCTGAGGGCTTTCAAGGCAGGCTACGAGGCGATTACTAATTAATTACAGGAGGGTTTATGGCTGAATTTGAACTTAAAAAGTACGACGAAGTTCCGATTGGTGCTGTATTAACTGGCGGAGCAACTCCGGAGCTGAATAAAACAGGGGATTGGAGATCAGAACGCCCGATATTTGATGAAGATAAGTGTATCCAGTGTTTACAGTGTTGGGCATACTGTCCCGATGCCTCTTTTCAAATCGAGGACGAGCAAGTACTAGGAATTGATTACGATCACTGTAAGGGATGCGGCATATGTGCTTCGATTTGCCCCGTTGACGCCATTACCATGGTTCCTGAGGGGGAGGTAGCAGATAATGAGTAACGGAAATAGACAAGTACTCACTGGTCATCAAGTTGTTGCTAATGCAATGCGCCAGGTGAAACCTGACGTAGTAGCGGCTTATCCGATTACCCCGCAATCCGAGATAGTGCAATATTTCTCTCAGTTTGTTGCCGATGGGGAAGTTGATTCTGAAGTGATTACAGTTGAGTCAGAGCATTCGGCGATGAGTGCCTGTGTAGGGTCTTCAACAGCTGGAGCAAGGACTATGACTGCGACCGCATCTCAGGGTCTGGCTCTTATGATGGAAATAGTATATATTGCTGCTTCGATGAGGACTCCCATAGTGATGACAGTTGCAAACCGTGCACTGAGTGGCCCGATAAACATTCACTGTGATCATTCAGATTCAATGGCGGCCAGAGATAGTGGAGCGATTCAAATATATGGCGAGGACGCCCAAGAAGCTTATGACTTTACTTTGATGGCACAAAACCTTGCGGAGAATCATGACGTTCTGTTACCCGTGATGGTTACGCTAGACGGATTTACTCTTACCCACACCGCTCAGGTCGCTGAACTATTATCAGATGAAACGGTGACCGACTTCGTGGGGGAGTACGAGCCGCTATACCCACTTCTGGATGTAGACAATCCGACTACACAGGGCCCATTTGATATGCCGGATTATTACTTTGAGCACAAACTTCAGCAAGTGGATGCAATGAAGAACGTCCCGGAACGGTTTCTCGACATCCAGGAGGAGTTCTCGAAGATATCGGGTCGGGAGTACGATGGCCTGTTCGAATCTTACCGCCTTGAAGACGCGGATTATGCGGTCGTATTACTGGGATCTACTGCTGGTACCGCCAAGGTAGTGGTTGACGATCTTAGGGAAGAAGGTAAGAAAGTGGGATTGCTCAAACCATGGATGTTCAGACCTTTTCCGCGGGAGGAAATAAGCGCTGCTCTGAAAGACACAGAAGCGGTCGCCATCCTGGATAGGTCACTGTCTTTCGGATCGAGAGGTCCGCTTTATCTGGAGATCAGCTCTGCTTTATCAGATGAATCGGAAAAGCCCAGATTATTTAACTATACCTATGGGTTGGGTGGAAGAGACATCACGACACAAAACATTCTGGAGGTCTTTGAGGATCTCGAGAAACCGAGTTTGGATGACAAAATGCGTTACATTGGAGCCAGACAATAACTGGAGGGTAACAATATTATGGCTAGTTTTAAAACTTTAGCGAAACAAGAGGAAAAATATAAGAAATTTGAAAGTGGACATTCGCTGTGCGAGGGTTGTGGTTTGCCCATCGCGGTGAGGACCGTTCTCAACTCGATAGATGGCCCGGTGGTGGCTTCTAACGCTACGGGTTGTCTCGAGGTGGCTACCACGCGATATCCTACAACTGCTTGGAATATTCCCTGGATACATAATGCATTTGAAAACGCGGCTGCGACGATTAGTGGTGTTGAAAGTGCCTATCGCTCTCTTAAGCGCAAGGGCAAATTGGATAAAGAGGTTAATTTCGTGGCTTTTGCAGGTGATGGTGGCACTTACGATATCGGATTACAGTCGCTGTCAGGGGCTTTAGAGCGAGGACATAACTTTCTTTACGTTACCCTGGACAACGGTGCGTACATGAATACTGGTATTCAGAGATCGAGCGCTACGCCGAAGGGTGCTTCGACGACTACGGAGCCGGCAGGGAAGGTTACGTATGGGAAAGAACGTCAACGTAAGAATCTGACTGAAATAGTGGTAGCTCATGGAATTCCCTTTGTTGGTCAGGCTGCAGTATCTAATGTCATCGATTTGGCCGACAAAGTGGAAAAAGCCGTCTCTAAAGACGGCCCGGCTTTTATAAACGTTCTATCGACCTGTCAGCTAGGTTGGAGAGTGCCACCGCACGATGCGGTTGACGTTGCAGGCAAAGGCGTTGACAGTTGTTTCTGGCCGCTATATGAAGTTGATGAGGGGGATTACCACGTGACGTATACGCCAAGAGAGAAAATCCCAGTGGAAGAATGGCTGAAGCCCCAGAAAAGATTTGCAGCGTTGTTCAAACCGGAAAATAGTGGAGTTATTGAGGAAATACAACAGGAAGTAGACGAAGATTGGGAAAAGCTACAGTCCAGAGCTTCAGAATAGTCAACCGAGCAAGTTATTGATACAAAGAGCTGGAGGAAGGCGGGATTGGATCCAGGAGCTACCGAGATGGTGAGTGGAACGGGGGATATATACCCGCCTCCCCCAGTCAGTTTAGTTGTTCAATGTAGTATTGTAGTATTCTTTTCTCATAGTATTAACCTTTACTACCAGTACTAATGATCCTTTTTTTGCTTAGTTTTTGAAAGGACTTTGGGAGGGATTATTGTCCATTGTTATCACTAGTTACCCAGAATGATGTTTACTCGTGAGGTGAAATTTGTCCCCATCGAGCAGCTTGCCCGGTTACCCGTTTTTGGGGGGTAAGTTGGAGATTTCCCAGTATTCCTGGACTGTTTGGATAACCTTGCGAAATTCTGCTGGGTTGACGGGTTTGTGGACGTAGCTACTTGCCCCACTATCGTAGGCTTTTACCATATCTTCTTCTCGTTCTGAGACGGTCAGAACAATCACAGGAATATTTTGTAATTCCTCATCTTTTTTTATTTTTTCCAGCACCTCATGGCCACCAATTTTTGGTAAGTTTAAGTCAAGTAAAATGAGGTCAGGCTTCGGGGTGTCTTCAAAACCTTCATTGTGATAGAGAAAGTCTAATGCCTCCTCCCCGTCTCTAACTACAAATAGTTTGGACTCTACGTCGCTTTTATAGATAGCCCGTTGGGTTAAATCAACGTCATAGTCTTCATCCTCAACTAAAAGTATTTCCAATCTTTTGCTATTTCCCATTATTTCCTCCTAAGGAGTAATTTTAACAAGTTTAGGTTTTTATTTGTTGAAAGTTAACCCCATTCTTCACTTGTTGACCGGAAAAATTACCCACAATTTGCTCTTGGTTAGCGGGTAAAGTGAAGTAGAAAGTCGTTCCTTCTCCTAACTCAGATTCTGCCCATATCTTACCGTGATGTTCTTCCACTATGCTTTTACAAACTGCCAAACCGATACCAGTTCCTTCTGGGTTATCCCTGGGGTTTAACTTTTCAAAGACCTTGAAAATTTTTTCTAGATACTGTTCCTTTATGCCTATTCCGTTATCCTTAACCCAGAATAAGTTTTCTTCTCCCTCGTCGCGCCAATTTACTTCGATTACTGTAGTTTCTTTATCATTATATTTTATCGCGTTTGTGATCAGATTACTAAATAATTTGGTTAAAAGTGTTCTATTTCCGTAGATTTCCGGTAGGTCGTCGGCTATTTCTAGTTTTACACCTTCCAGAGTGTATTTTAGATCCTCCTTTATCTCGGAAAGTATCTCCCTCGATTCAATGAGTTTAAAGGAGTTGGTTTCCATCTTGATGCTGGAGTAAGTTAGCAAACTCTCTATTCTATTTCTGAGTCGTTGTGTGGACTCAGATAAGGCGGTTAATGCTCTTCGTCCGCTTTCGTCAATTACGTTGCTGTAATCTTCGAAAAGGACCTGGCTGTAACCTTCCAGCGTTTGGAGCGGGGCTTTTAAGTCGTGTGAAATACTTCTGGAAAACTCTTCAAGTTTTTCGTTACTTTTCTTTAACCTTTCGGTCTTCTTTTTTAAGTCTTCTTCAAGTCGTTTTACTTCCGTGATATCTATATAATGTTCGATCCTTCCACCTTTGTACCTTTGCGTTTCAATAGGTATACTTCGGTATTCCAGTATACGATCTGTATGACCGTAAGAGTTTGTAATGTAGCAAGTGTAGCTGTTAATTCTTTTGTTTTCTTGGTAGGCTTTTTTTGCCGTCTCAGAAAATTCTTTTTCATTGGAAAAGGAATTTACATAATACCCCATGGCTTTAGTTGCCGAGAGTCCAATTAGATCCGTTCGATTCAGGTCGAAAAAATCCTCCATGGTATTGTTTACCCAGACTATCTCTCCATTTCTATCTATAAGTATTACTGCTGAGTCTAACGTGTCAATGGCATCTTCGATGAGATAGCGATATCTTGCTCCAGCTTCTCGTAATTTCCTCATGAGTTTGTTGATCTGTTCGTTATTGACGAATTCTAATATTCCAGCTTGTTCAGTTACCTTAGCCCCCCGCATTGTGGTGGAAATGGTTTTTGGAGGGTTGGCTCTGGTCGGTGTTTTTTCGACGAGTCGAACGTTGATCCCTCTGACTCGACTTACGTGAAACATACGCTTCATCTGGTTTTTTACTTTTTCTAGATCTTCGGGATGTACTATTTCGGCGATGTGGAGGTTTTTCTTCTGGTCATGCCCTATCGTTTCCTGCGATGATTTGTTTGCTTGTAAAATGTTCCCTTCTCTGTTAACGAGGTAGATAATATTGGAAGAATTGTTGAACAGTTTCTTTGCGTACTTCTGGGCACCCCATCCCTTTAACTCTTTAGAAGATTTAAAGGAAAACTTCTCAATTAGCCCGAAGACGCCTATTGTCAGTAAGGGCATCGTTGCAAGTACTCCTATTATCGTTGGGGAAGAAATCTCCAGTGCCAGGATCGTGATGGCCAATATTATATAGCTTAAAGTCAGGACTGAAATATATTTTTTCAATTGGACTCACGCACTTAGGTTAGAATTAACAACACAATCTACAGTGGTACATCGATCACTCAAAATACCACAAAACTTACTAAACTACAAGGACAATAATCACTTACTTGAGGGAAAAATTAGATAATAAGATTTTTGTCTAGACTAATAGGGAGTTTTGTCGCAAGTTTGGAAATACTTTCTTCATCGAGAATCTCAATTTTTCGGTCCTTCATGTTAATAAAACCGCGATCTTCGAGTTCACCGAGGGTTCTTATTGCCGTTTTAGAGGACACCCCAGCTAGTTCTGCAAGCTCCGATCGGGAAAGTTCTATTCCTTCGTTCCCTAGTCTTAGGATAAATCTGGCCAACCTTTCTTTACTACTGTTATACGATCTCTCCGCTAATTTGCTTTGAAATGCCTTCAGTTCTTCGGACATTTTAGCGAATATTCTAAATACGATTTCAGTGTGATTTTCTAAAAAGTAGAAAAAGTTGCCTCTCTCGATGAAACCTACCTTGGTATCTATGAGTGTTTTAGCGAAAGCAATGTGAGCCCCCTTGTCGAATAGCGTAGTTTCGCCGATAAATTCACCTGGGCCAGCCATTTTCAGGATCTGTCTCTTACCCCTCAATGTTCGCTTCACCAGCTTTACTAACCCCTCATGAATTATATAAAAGCCAAAGGACGGAGCTCCTTCTTGAAATATTATTTCCTCCGGGCCGTATTCAATGTACTTGATTTCGTCCTGTAATTGACCAAGACTTCTTTCATCGAGGTCACTAAAAATCTTGACATTGCCGAGATCTTCCATAACTACTCCTGGATCAATTTCCGGTTATTAACCTAAAGGTTCTGTTGTTCATGTGTCTTTTTCAAGCCCCGTCACTTGGGGCGGGGTTCTTGACTTTCTAAGGAGCAAATTAAATTAGACCGGAGTTATTGTATTCTCTTATAGTCGATAAGACTAGGGACGTATTTGTAGTATCTACATGGGGTGATTGTACCAGATCAACTAGTTGAGTGGTCATTTCCTTTCTACTTTTGAACTTTCCTATGCTGATCACGTCGAAATCCCCCGTCGTTTCATAAATATGAGTAAGACAGTCGTATTTTTCAAGTTCCTCTAGGACCTTTGAAAGGTCGTCACTTTTTGCTTTGACTTTGATTATTGCGGTGAGAGAATAACCGAGTTTGTTGAAATCAACCTTAAGGTTAAACTTATCGATAACGCCATCGTCCCTCATCTTTTGGACTCGGTTACTCACCGTGGTTGGTGATACTCCTAGTTCCTTTGCAATATGTCTCAAAGACATACGGCTATCCTGATTTAGGAATTTTAAAATCTCTATATCTCTGTCTCTTAGTTTCATACATCTAGAATAGCAATATAGTCTTGGTTTGTCAAGGTTAGCAACAGGTTATTGGCCATTGTCCATGTCCTTTCCTCTAGAAGTTATTCCCATTCCATGGTTGATGGCGGTTTATTGGAGATATCGTATACAACCCTATTCACCTCGGGAATTTCGTTGGTTATCTTGGTTGAGATATCTTCTAGAACTGGGTAGGGAATCTGTGCGAAGTTTGCGGTCATAGCATCTTGTGATTCTACTACTCTGACCGCAACTGGATACCTATAGCTCCGTGTATCCCCCTGGACCCCTACACTTTTAATGGGGAGCAATACAGCAAATGCCATCCAGACTTCGTTGTATAAGTTTGCCTCTCGGAGCTGTTGTTCAACTATGTAACTAGCGTCTCGGACGATCTCAACGCGCTCAGGGGTTACTTCCCCAACTATTCTAATTGCCAGCCCAGGCCCAGGAAATACGTGGCGGTTCACTATTTCGTCTGGGAGGTTAAGTTCGGAGGCTATTCTGCGGACTTCGTCCTTGTATAAGTCGCGAAGGGGCTCGTATATATCTAAATCAATCTTCTCCGGGATACCTCCCACATTATGGTGAGATTTGATAGTGTCCGAGTGTGTGGTAACCCCGCTTTCTATTCTATCTGAATAGATGGTACCTTGAATAAGGACCTCTGCCCCCAGGTCACTTGCGACTTTGGTGAACGAATCGATGAATGTTTTTCCTATAATTTTGCGTTTTTCTTCAGGATCCTTTACACCAGAGAGATTGCTCAAAAAACGTTCTTTTGCATCTACGATTTTTAAGTTCAGTCTGGATTCACTGAACCCGTTAATTATTGAGCTGGTCTCACCTTTACGCATTAATCCAGTGTCTACGTAGACTGCAGTTAGGTTATTGTCAATTGCCTTTGCTACTATCCTTGCAGCAGTGGAGGAGTCAACTCCTCCGGATAAACCGATTATAGCTTTCCTATCACCAATAAAACTTTTGGCATTGTTGATAATACTTGTTACCAGGTTGCTGGGATCCCATTTTCGGCTTGCGTTGCAGATCTCTGTTGCGAAATTTTTGAGAACAAGATTTCCTTGTTCTGTATGAGTGACTTCGGGATGAAATTGCACACCAAATAACCCGCGTTCTGTGTTGGCAAAAGCTGCCACTGGGCTGTTTTTGGTTTTACCGATGATTTTGAAGTCCGCAGGCATGTCTGTTACCGTGTCACTATGGTTCATCCAAACTTCCTGAGTCGGGTTGAAGCCGTTAAGTAACTTGGAGGCTTCTCGAGTAATGGAAAAAACGGTTGTCCCATATTCTCCCGCTTCCCCGCTATCCACCCTACCACCGCAGAGCTGTGCGATAAGCTGGTGACCATAACAAATACCTAGTACAGGGAGGTTCAGGTTCACTAGCTCCGGGTCAGGATCCGGCGCGTTCTCTTCGTAAACAGAGCTTGCTCCGCCTGAAAAGATAACCCCCTTCAGTGCTTGTACCTCTCGCAGTTCTGTGGCTGTTACATCTGCGGGAAAAATTTTCGCAAATACACCGATGTCTCGAATCCTTCTTCCGATAAGATGGGAATATTGACCGCCAAAATCAACTATGGCAATTGTGTCCATAGACCTGAGCTCCTCCTACGAAATGTTCCGTAGCATTACGTGGTAATATTCTCTAATTGACCCTGTTCGAACGCAGTTTTTATTTCTCTAGCTATTCTTTTACCCGTACTCATGGGCTCATCGTAGTAGTAAAAAGAATACGGCGAACCATGTGGATAAAGGTTGGTTCCTGCCACGATACGCCCGGAGATTTCAAATGTTATGAATTCAAGCTTGTCCGTGCAAACAGTCTCCAGGCAAAATGGTCCGAATAATCCAGGACCAAATAGTTGTTGAGAAGATTTGATCAGATTATTTCCCATCTTATAAAGTTGTGGGAGCAATGATTCTCGTACCGCCAGAGGTTTGTTTCCAACCACCACGAAACTTTTTTCTCCTTGATTCACTCGATAGTATTCATCTATGTTGGACTCGTCCCGGCGGTCGAAACCAAGTATCTCCAGCCTGCCCCGAAGCGGTGAGTAGAAGTAATGAGGGTAGTATCTAGTTCCCATTGCCCACTCCTGGATGGTGTACTCTTCGTTCTCTCTTCCTGAAATTTTACTCTGAAATTCCTCTTGGGAATTGGCGAGAAAAAAGCCCCTACCTCCTTTTGCCCCGGAAAATTTTACTATCACGGTGCGGTCTATATCAGCTGGGTTTTCGTATTCCTTGGGGATCCTGATGCCTGAGCGTTCAAGCCATTTTCGTTCTTTGATTCGATCTGATTCCCACTCCAGGGTATGCTTATTTCCAAAGATCGGGGGACTAAAATCATTGATGAGTTTCTGTGGGCCCACGTATTCGACGAAGGACCCATGAGGAACAACTATTGAATTCTGTGCAGTTAACTTTGATTGGATGTTGGCTTCCAGCACTTGAGGGAATTCGTCGATTACCAGAAAGTCGTCGGGAACAGCTTTTGGAAAAGAGCTATATAGATCAAGCCTATCTTTAGTGCAGATACCCAGCGTAGGCATATTTTCTTCTCTGGCCCCATGGAAAATTTGTAGTGCTGAATGTGAACAGATTGTAGCTATTGTAGGTGTTTTGTCAGCTATCACGTTACGATATCCTCCAAACGTTTTTGTTCGATAGCGTGATCGATTTCGATGGCGGTTCTACCACCGGAACCAATCTCCTCGCCATATTTGTACTTCATGTATGGAGATGTCGAACCAAGGCAAGGTGAACCAGGGACTCGGAGTGAGGCATCGAATACTACAAATTCAAGCTCTTTGTTCAGGACCCCCTGTAGAGCGAAGAGCCCTATTATGCCCGGCGGATATTCTGCCTTGCAAGTTTCTACGAACTTTCGTCCGGCGCGGAAGATCTTTTGCAACTGCGATTCTCTCATTGTGCACCCGTAATGTCCGACCTCGATATTTTGGTGTTCAATCCCTGCTTCAAGTTGTTCGTCGGCGGGAAGCCTTAACACTCCATCTAGGTCAGTTTGGATTCTTCGGTCGAAACCCAGGAAATCTACTGTATCAGTCAGCGGTGACCAGAAGAAATTTGCGTTGAACAATCCTCCGAGAGCAACTTTCTCTATTGTTGCTTCGGCCAAATCTTCCTCTGTAATTATTCCTTGTTTAATCCGTTCTTGGGCTCGTTTTTGAAACTCTTGGGGAGAGGAGGCGTAAAAGAAGGCTCGTTCCACGGATCTCTCCTTTTCCTGGACTTTGATAATGGATAAGGAATCGATTTGTTGTGGAGAATCCAGCTCTTTTGGCCGGCTGATCTCCGCTTTATCAAGTAGATAGTACTGGTTTCTGTCTTCGTAGCGTTCCTCTGCTCGTAACATTCTACGGTTACCAAGTAGGGGCACTTTGAACTTTTTTTCAATGTTGTTGTAGCCGACGTAGGTAGCAAAGGATCTGTTAGGGACAAAAATCGTGTTTAACTCTCGTAGTTCGTTTTGGACTTTTTGGTTAACCATGTCCTGGAAGCGATCGAGTATCATAGTATGGTCGAACAAGTTGGCATAGTGGTCTGTGTAAGTCTTTTCCCTTCCTCTTTCGCAAACAACTACAGTGTCAAAGTTTTCTTGTTTTGCTCCGTACCCAATCTCCAAGGCTGAATGGGACCCGAGAACCCCGACTGTCGGTTTATTTGTCCTCTGGCTCTTGTAATCGTTAACTAGCTGTTTTATGTAATCTAGGTTTACTGCCACTATCGGACACCTCTGTAATTGACCTGTATTTTTGTCCTGCATGTTTGCGGTTCTATACTCTTTGTTATCTTATTGAACGTACACGAGCGTTAATTAAGATAACAAGCCTTCTGCGTAAGTCGTGAGATAATCGGTTCAAATTTCTTTAAGCAACTCCACTGCTTTCTTCTTTGCAATAGTGTTTACCAGAGGATACGTATTTCCTAAAGGTTCTTCGAGGACTTTTTTCAACAATTTTCTGGCTTCATCTGTCTTACCCTTGTTTAGTGCGTAGTATTTGGCGTAGTAAAAGTAATTTTCCAAACAGTTGGGCGCTGATTCAATTGCCTTGTCGAAATGTGCTTTTGTTTTTTTCCAGCTGAAACCGTGTATCAATTTCTGTGGTAAAGTGAAGGGCATCCTTTTCAAAACCTCGGCGGAAATGGAACCTAGCATCCTATGTGCCGCGCCCCCCAGGTACTCTTCGTCCAGTTCAAGGATTTTACGGTTTGGGCTGACCAAAGCAGGGAGTTTGTTAAGTGATTCTAATACCCCGTCCGATTCCGCGGTTCTCCCCAAGTTCGCCGCGGTCCAGAACAACCCTTCTATATTTACGACTGATTTAGGTATATCTTTTAATGCAGAGAAACCTTTTTCGTTATAGAACTTATCAAAATCTGGATTTGTCCGGAGGCTTTTTAAACCATACCGGTAACCCTTGTTATAAACTTGGATTTTTTCTTCTCCATCTTTCAGGTAAGCTTCTGCCAGCGTAAAGTATCCAAGTGATAGCCTGTTAAGAGAGTGTCTATTGGTGGGATCAAGTTCGATAACTTGTTGGTAAATCTTCAGTGATTTCCTGAGTTGGCTTTCTGTTCTAGTTTGAAATTGAGCTTTATGTGCAGCTTTGTCCGCGCTTTGAATTAACTGTTGAAGCTGTGTTTGTGATTTTTGTGCATGGATTGGAATTGGCATACAAAGGATCGTAGCGAGAGGAATGACAGACAGAAAAATCTTAGCGTTGTTTTCTATCTTTCTCAGTTCAAACATAGATCAATTATACTGAGGTTTATGCACCCTTTAAATGCAGGTTTGGGGTATTTTTTATTCAGAATTATATTGGGTGATGGTGTCTTTTGTAAGAAGTTTGGGCTTGCGAGGAGGATAATTCCCGTTGTATATGTATCGATTTCCCTGATTTCGAACGAAAAGAAATTGAGTTCGTGAGAATACCTACAGATAGCCTTCTTTGTTGAAACTCAGGTGGTCGTACTTACCAACGATTATATGATCAACCACGGATACACCTACGGTTTCCAGCCCAGCCTTTACTTTTTCTGTTACCCGTAAATCAGCATCTGAGGGTTCGGGAGAGCCTCCAGGATGGTTGTGAGATAATATCACTGCACCTGTGTTGTTTTTCAGACAACTTTTGATAATTTCTCGTGGTGTTATCTGAACCTGATCCAGAGACCCTTTAAAAATAGTTTCCTCGTTGATGAGCTCATTTGCGTTATTTAGATGTAACATTCTAAATTCCTCCCTTTCCAGTTGCCTCATTTCCGGGTTGAGGTACTCTATTGCCTCGTTTAAGCTAAATATTTGTTCTCCGGGTGTGATTTCTCTGCGAGAGAATCTTTTTGCAAGCTCAAATACCGCCATTATCTGACTTGCCTTTACTTCTCCTATACCTTTATAGTCGTTTAACTGGCTAATGGTAGAGTTTGATAACTTATCCAGGCTCAGCTCAGTTAGTATCTCCTGAGAAAGCTCTAAGGCGTTTTTCCCTGTGGTTCCTGATCGTATGATAATTGCCAGGAGTTCAGAGTTACTCAGGTACTTCGGGCCGTATTGTTTCAACCTTTCTCTTGGCCTGTCATCTGGGGGTAAATCAGTAATTGAGTATCTAACCATGGTTCAGTCCTTAGCTAAACAATTCTGGCCCGAATGATAATAGTAAAAGGCAGACACTGGTAAGTCGGCCGTTTTATAGGTTTTTCTTCACGGATTCCACTTTACCGGTGAGTCTCCCCGTTTTTCCGGTGTGGTCATCTATCTTTATATGTGTTTCTACTCTGTTATGCTTTTCTTTTAATTTCATATGGCATTGTTTGATAGTATCCATGATTTCGTCCCAGCTACCTTCTAGAAGAGTACCCATTGCTGTAAGCTGATAATCTAAATTGCTTTGCTCGATTATCTTTATTGATTTTGCTACTTCTTTGCCCAGTCCTTCCTTTTGCCCGACGGGATAAGTGTCAAATTCAACGATCATTTTACCTCCCCCTAATAACTTTTGGATCAACGACTCGGTTTTGTTGTAACTAGACTGATCACACAATAAAAAATTCTGCTTTAATAATAGTAGAGCTGTTGGAGCCAGTCTATAAAGTAGGTTAAATTGAGAAAGTTATTTTGAGGGTATTTCCACTATTTACCTAAAAGGTCTGCATTTTCCTCAACCCAATTAAGTTGATCTAGTGCCTGCGATAAATTGTTCTCGATATTTACAGAGTTCCCCCCTTTTTGCTTTAGTTGATTGAAGTCAGAGATTAGCTCCTGAATTTCTGTTTCTGTAGTCTTTACAGACTCGAGGGCATCTACCGCTTTGCCACGTTCGAGTAACTTCAGGCTTGTTTGGAGTTCTTCAATTAGTTGATTTATTGTCTCGATTTTTTCTATGCTTTCAAGTAATTCATTCATTTCGAAATGACCTGTTGCAATCTTTCGAATGGATGTTAATCGTCTTCCTCCAGATGTCCTTTTAGTTCTTCCAGTAATCTCTGTTTGATTCTCGATACCTGACGCTGAGAGGTGCCAATTTGCTTACCAACTTCTTCTTGAGTGTGCTCTTGGTAGAATATGCCGTTTACTACCTGTTTTTGTACCTCAGTCAGCTTATCGATCGCTTCTGCTATTCGTACACGGAACTCGAGAGGCAACTTTTCTTTATGTTTGCTTTTGATTTTTTCGTAGTCGATAAACTCAGGCCGGGGGTCGGATTCTCTTCTTTCACGGTCTATCGAGATGTAGTTCATTGAGTCTCTTGCTTTTAGCACTTCCCTGATTCCATCTTCCTCGATATTGAGCTCTTCCGAGAGCTCGCCGACGGTGGGGAATTCCCCAGTATCTTTGTAAATCTTTTCTTCTGCTTTTGCGACTTTTCTATTTAGCCGCTTGATCCATTGTGGTATATGTACCTGCGGTTGGTTGTCTCTTATGTAGTGGCGAATCTCTCCTTTAATAAGGTGTGTTGCATAGGTACTGAGCTTGGTATTTCTTCCCAGGTCGAAGTTTTCTACCGCGTTTAATAACCCTATGTAGCCGGCTTGGGTTAAATCCTCGTAATCAATGCCGGAATGGGAGAAATCTCCGGCGATAGATTTAACTAAAGGTATGTTTTTCTCTATCAGTTTCTCTTTTAGATTCGATACATCTTCTACTTCTTCCTTATTTTCGTCCTGTAGTTTGTTTATCTCACTGAGAATTTCTTCGTTCGTTTGTTTGGATTTTTTCATCTGTAATCCCCTTTGATCATTTTCCTACACAAAAGTCCGAGAAGACTTTGTCGAGTATTTGCTCGGGTAAGTCTTCCCCAAGCAATTCACCCAATTTCTCTCTGGCGCTTCTAACATGGACTTCTACAAGTTCAACAGGCCTTCCTTCGTCCAGGCTAGTAAGTGCCTCCTCTAGATCCTCTTTGGCTTGCTTAAGTAAGTTTTTCTCCTTAACATCAAGCAAGATGATACTCTCGTCTTTTTTCACCCGGCCACCCCAGATTGACTGGGTAATCGTTTCTTCCAGGGAATCGAGACCGGAGCCTTTCTTTGCCGAGAGGGGAATTATGTCAACCCAGTTGTTTCCCATTGTATCAGCAATAGACTGTTTAGACAAGTTTTCTTCAAGGTCTGCCTTGTTTAAGATGATAATTGTTTTGTTCGGGTCGAGTTCATCCGCAATTTCCAAGTCCTCCGCCTGCAGCTCCTCGGTGATGTCAATCAGGAAAAGTGAAATGTCTGCGTTTTTGCCTTGCTCTTTCGCCCTGCTTACTCCGAGTTTCTCGACTTCGTTTTCTGGGTGACGAATTCCTGCTGTATCCGTTACTAAAAGGGGAATGCCGTTGATCTCTATCTCCTCTTCAATAACATCTCTGGTCGTACCTGGAGTGGTGCTGACTATTGCGCGTTCTTCCTTAAGGAGCTTGTTTAATAAGGTAGATTTGCCTACGTTAGGACGACCGACTATCGCCGTTTTGTGTCCCTCTTTTAAAATCTTGCCGTCCTTGCTTTTATCCAGGAAACGATTGATTCGGCCTTTTGCATTGGATAGTTTTTTTCTTAACTCTTCATCGCTTAACACGGATTCCTGGTAGTCAGGGAAGTCAATTGCGACATCAATTTTCGCCAGGATAGAGGTAAGTTCGTCTCTCATCTCGGATAAGAATTTGGAGAATTTTCCTTCCAGCTTTTTGACTGCCAGTTCCAGGGACAACTGTGTTTTCGAGTCGATAAGGTCTTTGACCGATTTTGCCTGATCCAGGGTAATCCTCCCGTTCAAAAACGCCCGTTTAGTGAATTCTCCGGGTTCGGCAGGGCGAGCTCCCTGACCAAAAGTAAGTTCCAGTGTTTTTCTTAGTGGGACGATCCCTCCATGACAGTTGATCTCAGCTATATCTTCGCGAGTGTAGGTTTTGGGAGATTTCATGATGGAGACCAATACCTCGTCTACTTTCTTCCCGTTTTCCGGGTTGCGGATAAAGCCATAATGGATGGTGTGAGATTTGACTTTGCTTAAGTCTGTCTCGTGGGGAGAGGAAAATAACCTGTTTGCGATCATTATTGAATCCGGACCGGATACCCTGACAATACCGATACCGCTTTTTCCCAGTGGGGTGGAAATCGCGGATATAGTGTCCCCTTTGTACATGTTAGTCGGTTGGTTTGATGATGACCCGACGCTCTGCGCCCTCGTTGACGCTATAAGTTTCAACCCCCTCTACATTTGCCAGAGATATATGGATCCATTTCCTTTCCTCGGGAGTCATTGGATTTAACCGTATCTTTCTCTTGCTTTGCTTTGCTTTCTGCGCTGCATCGAGAGCAAATTTCTCGAGTTTTTTTCGCTTGCTTAGCTTGACGCCATTGATATCAATTTGTACTTCTTTGTCCGTATGAAATCGTCGGTTAATAAAGACTTCAGCCAGCGTTCCCAGTTCGTCTGCCAAAGTTTCTTTGTCTTCGGATAAAAAGCTCGATTGACCCTGCAAGTATAAATATATTTCGTCCTTTGTTTTGTATTCTATTTTTAAGGTTGGATGTTCACCCAGTATGTTAAAGAAACTTTCAATATACCGGAGTACGGCAGTTTCGGTTTCGCCATTGCTTTTGCTCATCAATTAACCTTCGTTCTTTTCCGTCTCTGCCCGCTCCATTTCCCAGTTAATAAAGGATTGTTGGCCTATCATAAATATTTGGGTAAGAAAGTAATATAACCATAAGCCGGCAGGAAAATCGCGAAGAAAGATCCCCATAAATAAGGGAAAACCATAGCTCATTATCTTGTTCTGGCTCCCTCCACCTCCCGGCGTCTGCATCATTTGTTGTTGAATTATCATTGTAGCCACTGTCAATACGACCAGGATGTAATACGGGTCAGCCAGGCTCAAGTCGTTTAGCCATAGAAACCCAGGGGACAGATGAATTGCTTCGGCGCTGTACATAATCGCTCGCCAAAGTAAAATGAGTATAGGTAATTGAATAAACATGGGCAGGCAACCACCCATTGGGTTTACATTTTCTTCTTTGTAAAGCGCCATCATCTTTTTTTGCTGCTTCTCGCGGTCGTCGTATTTGTTTTGGATTTCCTTGATTTTTGGCTGAAGTTCCTGCATTTTGGCCATAGAACGGTACATATTGCGCATTAATGGGTATAACAGGACCCTGATCAATACAGTAAACAGAATTATCGCCCACGCGTAATTCCCGGTGAGCTTATAGAGTTGATTTAAGAACTGTATAACGGGGACTAATAGTTTGCTGAAGAAGCCTGTGTCGTCTATTTCCTCTAGCCCCACGTTTGAGAGAAGTACGTGTCGACGTCGGCCACCATAGACTGAAAAGGAAAAATCCTTGGAACTTTCTGCTTCTAAGGGTGCATGAAAGAGGTTGACCCCTACGCTTCCCTGGGCTACATAAGGAGAAACATCATAGTCCTTAGTGTTTTCGAGGGGTTGATATGGGGTTCCCGTTTTCAGAAATAGTACAAGATTTTTCCCAACAAGACCCACTCCGTCAAATTTGCTATAGGAGTTTCTTGCAAGTTTACCATTACTCACTGCACCGTCAAATATGAATTTTGCCGTAGGATCAGTCAAGTAAGAGATCTTGTCGCTTTCAGGAGCTTTCGCTCTGGAAGCCAGATACAAGATAGTGTTCTCTGATAGATTTAGTTCCTGACCGGTTTGGTTATTGATTGTGACGTCCAGACCGAAAGTATAATTGGAATCGTTGAATAATGTGTACCTCTTCCTGATGGTAATCCCATCCTGGTCGTGGGCAAAAGTTACAGATAGTTTATCGTAGTGAGTGTCTTCTGGAATTATTGGTTTGTACTTGAAATCCTTGTCCGATTCACCCTTTATCTTTAGCTCTCCTGGAAAATGAGTGTCTTGAAGGTAAGATGTTTTGAGAGTGTTGGGGTTTATCGTAATACCTGGTACCACTTCCGCCGTACTTGTTCTGAATGAAGAAAAATGAATAAATATACTTTGAAGATTTCCGCCGGTTGTGGAAAATAGATAATCAGCCAGCTCTGTTTTTACTCTTACCGTTCCTTGTTGTTCGCTGAAAATTACATCGATCGGTTTCTTGTGTTGACTGGATGCTGTTGCGAAGAGAGTGAAAGTCAAAGTTATGCTAATTATCAACGCCAAAGCCAAAATAAAAACAAAATGTCTGCCTGATTTATATGTTATCGAAAAAAAATTCAAACACACTCCTCCTCTTGGTGCAGGTAAAGGTCGAATGGATTTTAACTAAAACGGGCCTTCATTTCAATTGATGGGCTACTCCGAAAGTTTCTGTGGCATCAATGAATCTTGAATCAGTTGCAAGTGTGAAAGGTGTCAGGTACACTAATTTGGAAGTCGAAGAGTTGGACTTCAGAGTTTTAGATAATTCATGATTTGCAATAATTTCATACTTAGAAGTGTGCCCCATCTTTGAATATGTTTACTGGAATTATCGACAGCGTGGGGGAATTTGTTAGCTCCAAGGGCGGCAAATTTTTATTCTCTCTCCCAGATGACTACTCAGAGCAAGTTGAAATTGGTGGAAGTGTGTCGGTTAATGGGGTTTGTCTTACCATCGTAAGTTTGCATTACGATGAACAGCGGTTCTCTGTAGACATCTCCGAAGAGACGAAGAAAAGGACAAACATCGGTCTGCTTCGTCCCGGTAAGAAGGTAAACCTTGAACTTCCTCTAAAAATTGACGAGTTTAGCGGTAGGTTGGATGGGCATATCGTACAGGGGCACGTGGATACTATGGGTAAAATCGCGAAGATTCAAAAAAGAAAAGATAATCACATGGTACGGCTTGTAACTTCTAGGAAATACGGTAAGTTTTTGGTCGACAAAGGGTCGGTAGCAGTTGATGGGATTAGCTTGACCCCCTATCAGGTCTCGGGGGGGTCATTTACTGTGTCGGTAATCCCCCATACTTATAATAATACGACGCTTCAGTTTGTTCGTGGGGGTTCAAAAGTTAATCTGGAATTTGACATCCTGGCCAAATATGTAAACAGGAGCGTCGATTCAAGTTAGAAATTTATGGGAGTGAATAAACATGAGCCTCGATTCCATTGAGGGAGCTATAGAAGAGATAAAAGAAGGGCGAATTGTCATTGTCGTAGACGACGAAGACCGTGAAAACGAAGGGGATTTTGTGATGGCAGCGGAGAAGGTGCAGCCGGATGATATTAACTTCATGGCCAAGGAAGGTAGGGGCCTTGTCTGTATGCCTATGGAAGCCCATAGGTTGAAGAAGTTGAAATTAGAGTCGATGGTCAGTGAAAATACCTCTCATCATGGCACCCAGTTTACGGTTTCAGTTGACGCGAAAGACGGTATCTCCACGGGTATTTCAGCTTATGACCGTGCGAAGACCATATCAGTGATGGTCGATGAAGATAAAGGGCCCGGCGATTTGGTTAGACCGGGCCACGTGTTTCCTTTAGAAGCTGAGCAAGGGGGAGTTTTACATAGAGCTGGCCATACCGAAGCTGGGGTTGACTTAGCAAGACTAGCTGATTTATACCCGGCTGCAGTTCTGTGTGAGATAATGGATGAAGACGGTACAATGGCTCGTTTGCCGAAGTTAAAGCATATTGCCGATGAACATGGATTAAAGATCGTAACCATTGAGGATCTAATTAAGTACAAGAAAAGAAACGAAAAATTGGTGAGGAAAACTGGTCAGGCTGATTTGCCAACTAAATACGGGAGTTTCCAGATTTATAGTTACTTGGATGAGATCAATAAAGACGAGCATGTAGCGTTGGTCAAGGGTCAAGTCGAAGGAAAGAAGGATGTTTTGGTTAGAGTACATTCTGAATGTCTTACTGGAGATGTATTTGGCTCGAAAAGATGTGACTGCGGAGATCAGTTGCACCAGGCAATGAGAATGATTGAAGATACTGGGAAGGGCGTGCTGGTTTACATGCGACAGGAGGGTAGAGGTATAGGCCTGAGTAATAAAGTGTGTGCTTACGAGTTGCAAGATCAGGGTCTGGATACGGTGGAAGCCAACGAGGAACTCGGGTTCGAAGCAGACCTTCGTGACTACGGGTTTGGAGCGCAGATTTTATCTGATTTAGGGCTTAGCTCGATTAGATTGCTTACCAATAATCCTCGTAAGGTAGTTGGCCTTGAAGGCTACGGGCTGCATATTACTGAAACTCTTCCAATTGAGATAGAGTCAAACGAGCACAATAAGAAATATCTTCAAACCAAAGTTGAAAAAATGGGTCATAAGATGGCTCAGTTTGACAATGGTCACGAGAACTAACGGGATGAGGAGGTAATAGTGTATAACCAACTGGAAGGAGAGCTGGACGGTTCGGGCTTAAAGATAGGAATAGTCTTAGCGAGGTTTAACAGTTTGGTGACTGATAAGTTGCTGTCTGGAGCGAAAGATAAGTTGACCAGGTTGGGAGTTAACCCAGACCAGGTTATCGTTGTATATGTACCTGGAGCTTTTGAGATTCCCCGAGGCGTTAAGAAAATGGCGAGTTTGGGGGAGGTAGATGGAATAATTGCATTAGGTGCAGTCATCAGAGGTGAGACCCCTCATTTTGAGTATATCGCTAATCAGGCATCCAAGGGTTTGGCCAATCTTAACCTTGATAGTGAAACTCCGATCACTTTTGGCCTAATTACTGCCGATACTCTGGAGCAAGCCATGGATAGGTCTGGGGCGAAACAGGGTAATAAAGGAAATGAGGCGGCCGAGTCTTTAATAGAGATGATTAACTTGGAAAAGACCCTTTCTGAGGAAGGCAAATGAAGTATTACGCTCCAAAAGGTTTGAACGATATTTTACCTGAAGAAATACCTTATTGGCACGCTGTCGAGCAACAAGTCAGATCAATTATGTCTGTTTACAATTACCGGGAAATTAGGACGCCAATAATGGAAAAGACTGAAGTGTTCGCTCGTGGGGTTGGTGAAGAGACGGATGTGGTCTCCAAAGAGATGTATACCTTTGACGATAAAGGTGGACGCTCAATGACCTTGCGCCCCGAGAATACTGCCTCGGTTGTTAGGGCATTCCTGGAACACAAAGTCTACGGAAAAGAGGAGCTATCAAAGTGGTATTACCTTGGCCCTATGTTTCGATATGAGTCGCCACAGAAAGGGAGGTCAAGGCAGTTTCACCAATACGGCGCTGAAGCTATTGGTTCCGATGACCCGGCTCTGGATGCTGAGTTAATTGCTTTATCGGTTGATTTGTTGAAATCTCTGGGCCTGGAAGATATAGGGTTAACAATCAATAGTATTGGTTGTCCTTCGGACAGAGAGAACTATTTGGAGGAGTTAGCTGAATATTTAGAACCTCGAGAAGACAAGTTATGTGTCGACTGTCAAACCAGATTGAAAACAAATCCTTTACGGATACTTGATTGTAAGAACGAGACCTGCCAGAAGGTAGTGCAGGGTGGTCCCATTATTACGGATTATCTTTGTTCTGAATGTCGATCTCACTTTGACCGGGTAAAATCTTATCTGGACGAATTCGACCTTGAGTACAACATTAACCCGAACCTGGTAAGAGGGTTGGACTATTATACGAAGACTGTCTACGAGGTATTTTCTAGTGATCTGGGAGCTCAGGACGCTTTGGTTGGTGGCGGTCGTTACGATGAACTTGTTGAACTTTTCGGTGGTGATCCAACACCGGCAGTGGGTTTCGCGGGCGGAATTGAGCGCTTGGTTCTATTATTACAACAACTTAATGAGTCAAAATATTCTCCGGAGGGACTGGACCTATACCTAGCCACTATTGATGAGCAGGCAAAGCGCATAGCGGTGAGCCTTCAGCGTGAACTGAGAGAGCTAAATATTACAACTGAGCTAGATTACTTGGATAAGAGTCTTCAGGGCCAGCTAGGCTACGCGGACAGGTACGATGCAACGTACACAGCCATACTCGGGCCTAGGGAGGTCGAACAGAACGAGTTAACGCTGAGGGATATGGTTACCGGTGAACAGGTGAACGTCTCCCTGGATAACTATAAGTCTGAGATCAAAGATAGGTTGGATGGGTAGTCTGATAGAGCGTTTCCAGATATTTGATTTGTAATTGAGTCCGGAAGATAGTTCTTCTCTTGATCGGCTTGTGTCGTGAGTAAGTTTTGCAGTTTTTTAGGTTTCCATTATAAGTATACCGCATATTAAGTTCAAATAGCCGTCTATTTGCATCTTATTGCTACTTGAGTTGCCCGGTAAACTTCTTGTACGTCGTGCACTCTCAGTATATTGGCGCCCTTCAAAATCCCAACAACATTACTAGCGATTGTACCTTCTAATCTTTCTGTTGCTGGTAGATCAAGTATATCGCCGATAAAAGATTTCCGCGAAGTTCCAAGTAAAATTGGTTTGTTTAATACGTGGAATTCGTTTAGCCGTCTCAATATTTCGTAGTTGTGTTCAGTTCGCTTTCCAAATCCGATCCCGGGGTCCACTATGATGTTTTCTGCGTCGATCCCCGATTTAGTTGCTACGTTAATCCTTTCCTTGAAAAAAGCGATTATGTCGCTAATTATATCTTCGTATTTTGGATTCTTTTGCATTGTTTGAGGAGTACCTTGCATATGCATCAATACGATGGGGACCTCGTTTTTTGCCGCGACGTTGCCTAACTTGGGATCAAACCTGAGTGCGCTGATGTCGTTAATTAAATTTGCTCCCGCATCCAGTGCTTGTTTCGCTACTTCCGATTTGTACGTGTCGATAGAGATTGCGACGTCAGTCTTCTCTCTAATACTCTTGATTACTGGGATAGTTCTACTGATTTCTTCCTCCAGAAGGACTTCCGCTGCCCCGGGTCTGGTGGATTCCCCACCGATATCAATGATGTCTGCTCCCTGTTGTTCAAGTTCTAATCCATGTGAAACGGCGTCTTCACGCTCAGCAAAGACTCCTCCGTCAGAGAAGGAATCAGGTGTCACATTGACGATTCCCATAATTAAGACTTCCTTTTTCGTCCTGATTTTATCCATTATGCTCATTTCTCCTCCTCCCCGGATTTGGTATTAGATATTACCAATAATAGCTGAGAACCCCCAGGGCTTGCCCTGGGGATGAATCGGCTGGGTCAATTCCCTTTTTTCAAATTCAGCCTTCTATTCCAATGTTTTTCTACAAGCTCCACCCCTTGAGGTGGGATAATTGACTTCCATCTATTTGTGGTTGCATTTCAAACGTTTAATCTTCAGCTGAACTGATGGTTGTTTCAACCGTCACAGTCATTGTTTAGTTTATTTAGTATGGTAGGGATGCTGGATTATAGTCAATGGGAGGTTTATTCCTCCGTGTAAAGTTACAACCCGGTTCTCTCCCTACTTCGCCAATCTTGAACATATTGTACCTGAGCTGTACTATTAGTATCTAATCTGAGCGGTTCTACTGTGTTGATAGAACGGTCAGGTAAACCGTAGGTAGATTTTGCAAGCCAGAGTTGAGTGCTGAGTAGATGTCGCGAATGGGAGTTGGATTATCCAGTTAGTTTTAACCCACTTGGTAAGGTGTATAAGTGATGTTACGTAGGTGAAGTAGCCTAGCCTTCGGACTTAGACATTACAGGCGCGAGAGTAAATCGCACGGATTAAGTAATTAAGCTTTTCGATCAGCCAACGTACCGGCAGGTTGCTTAGGTGATCGGTTTTTATCTGGTCAAGGTTAATTTTGACAGTTGTGAAAATCTTTAGGTTCAAAATTAATACGTAAAGAGGTGTAAGCAGTGGAAGTAATTTTAACAGAAGGCATAGAGAGTTTAGGAGAAGTGGGAGAAATTGTCGAGGTTGCAGACGGATATGGACGAAATTACCTATTGCCAAAAGGCCTCGCAGTCGAACCTACGGTCGGCAATCGGCGTAGATATCAAAAAGTGAGAAAAGAAATTAGCAAGAAAAAAGAAGAGCGGCGGGAAAGAGCTCAGGAGCTTTCAGACAAATTAGATGGACTGGTTGTGACTTTCACCCGGAAAGCTCAAGAGGAACAGCACTTATACGGATCGGTGAGAAAAGGGGATATAGTATCCGCTTTGGAAGAAGAAACCGGTGTTGACCTAGATCCTGGCAGCGTCAAACTTGATGAACCTATAGAAGAGCTGGGTCAGTTTGGGGTCGAAGTTAGGCTCTATGAGGATATCCATGCGAATATCAGGGTAAATGTGGTTGAAGAGCTGGAAGAAGAATCTGGTGAAGTGGAAGATACAGAGGAATGACTATTTTGCACTGGAGGCAGGTCCCACCTTCTTGTGAAATAACTGGACTAGCAAATGAGTTCTGATGTGACCAGAGCGTTGGTTTTAGCTGCTTTCGCTGTTGCGGGTGTAGCTATCCTTTTGTTTACGGCCGGACCCCCGGTTGTGTTGTTAAATGGAAACGAGATAGATATAGATGTAATTGAAACTTCTGGTGGCTTGGCAGTTCCGCTAAAAGAAACCTCCCGAGTAGTGGGGGCCATGGCTGACCCTGGAAAATTAGGAGGATACGTCGTAGAGTGGGGCAAGACAGAGTCATTCTACCTACCTAAAGATGAGCTTTTACAGGTTGACAATCAGGTTTTCGTCAATTTGCATGATCTGATTCGCAACTTGGAGGGAAAGGTAATCCGGAGCAACGGATCCGTGGACATACGGGTTCCTCCAAGCCAGCTCCTCCGGCTCTCCTTGAGTGCTGATTCATTGTCACTTAACTTTGATCAATTTACGTCTTTTACACGGACTCAGTCAGATGAATTTGATTTGTCCATAAGATTTTACAACGTAATTGACGCTAGGAGCTTTGCCGATTCTCTTGAGGATGATGGAGCGTATTTCAGCGAGGTAGAGTTGACTTCCGTGGGCCCAGATCAGTTGATACTTCAATTGGATCTCAGAGACGATGTAAGGACCAGGGTAGTCACTGAACGAGGAGAGTCTGGATTTCAGTTTCTATTGGATTTTCTTTCTGATCAGGGAAAAGTCGGCTCTCTTGAGGGAAAGCCTACTCAGGCCGTCAATTTTTCGTTTAATACCATGGTGAAGTGGCTAGACGGTCAACGGCATACGATTCATTATCTGGAGATAACCGAGTGGCAGGATGCTTACCGTTTAACGCCGGTTCTTGCAAACGATAAGGTTGGGTATCGAGACACGTTAACTAAATTAGTGAGCAGAAATTTAGGTGTTGCCGGCTTGAACGCCAATTTCTTTGATCCCGCTTCCCTTACACCCATCGGTCTAGTAGTTAAGAACGGGGAATTGCTTTCTCGTGATTGGGGAAATAGGGCGGCAATTGCCATCGACTATTTTGGTAGACTAAAATTCTTCAGGCCAGACGTGGATTTGTTTTTAAGAATTCAGGCCACGAATATCCCAATTCAGGGTTTTAATAGACCGCTAAGTGAACATGATTTGGTTGCCTATTCCCATCACTATGGGAAGTCTATTCGAGTGTCTGGACGTTCTGTGATTTCGGTGGTATTGCAGGGTGGAAGAGTGGTTTCTAGATCCATTCGGCCACCGGACTCCGTTGGTAGGGATCAGATTGTAATAGTTGGTGTGGGGAGAGAACGGACGAAATTATTCGGTATTAGCGAAGGTGACGAAGCAGAATTTGATTGGGAGATGGAACCCTACGTACCCTTACTCTGGGGAGCAGTTAGCGCTGGACCATTGCTAATACAAGATGGTAGAACTATACTGGATTTAAATTTGGAAAACTTTACCGTGACCGACGGTTTGGTGACTTCTAAGGCCAGTCGTACTGTTTTAGCGACTACTTCCCAAGGTCATTTGTTATTTATAGTTATCTCTAGAGCTGGAATTTCTTTACCAAAGTTACCTGAGTTGCTGAAAAGGTCGGGGCTTGATATCAAAAATGCTATTGCGTTTGATGGAGGGTCTTCTTCCGGTTTGGCTTACAGGGATGGTCTATCCATCGAGAAAGTCGGGGGAAATAGGCGTATCCCAGTAGGATTGGTACTGGTCCCCCAAACCTAATGAAAAGGTTTGCCAGAGATGTCTTAATTATCGCTGCCGCTACTGCTGCTTCCCGAGTATTTGGTTTGTTCAGAGACATAGTGATTGCTGATAGGTTCGGTGCAGGGCCTGCCTACGATGCCTACTTAATTGCGTTTTATATTCCCCACTTCCTCCGACGCTTACTTGGTGAAGGTGCCCTTGCTTTATCGTTTATTCCTGTTTACACAGGCTATTTGCAAACCAATAAGCAAGAAGCGAGAAGGATGGCGTCGAACGCCTTAAACTTGGCCCTTTTTTCATTTCCATTTATTATAGCGATAGGTATCTTTTTTGCACCGTATTTTATTCCGTTTCTTGCCTCAGGTTTTTCTCCCTCTCAGCAAAAGTTAACTATTGAATTAACTCAAGTTATCTTTCCATTTATTGGTATTATTGGTATAGCCGCTTTGGTCATGGGGATTTTAAAATCCAGGAAATCGTTTTTTGCTCCATCTTTTGCCCCCGTCTTCTTTAATATTGGTGTCATTGTAGGGGCTTTACTGATTGGGAATTGTTTTGCCCGACCGATCTTCGGGCTAGCTGTTGGAGTACTTGTCGGTGGCCTCGGCCAGTTGCTGTTTCAAGTGCCTTATTTGAAAAAACATGGTTTCGCCTGGCAGTGGAAGTTATTCCCCTTACATCCCGGCATGAAACGGGCTTTGAGATTGATGATTCCCGTGGTAATTGGTTTGATTGCGATGCAAGTGAACGTTTTGGTCGACAATAAGTTGGCCTCACATCTTATACCAGGATCGGTTTCTGCGCTGCAGTATGCTAACAGGTTATTTCAACTACCCCTTGGTTTGTTTGCCATTGCTATATCATCTGCGATTTTGCCCCGCTTGTCCGAAAAGTGGGTTCAGGGTAACCGTGAAGGTTTTTCCGAGATGCTGAACAGAGGTGTAAAGTTCTCATTGTTAGTGATCGTACCTGCTACGGTGGGATTGTTCTTATTGGGCAAGCCTATAATCGAGTTGCTATTTGAACATAGGAATTTTCTGCCTTCTGATACTTTAAGGACTGTCCATGTTCTCCATCTTTATTTAGTGGGCCTGATGGGATACAGTTTTGTAACCCTATTTACAAGAGCTTTTTATTCTATTGAGGACACAAAAACACCAGTAATAATAGGAATTATTGCTGTAGGCGTGAATGTAGGGCTTGATTTACTACTTGTTGGGCCCATGAAGGTAGGCGGGCTTGCTCTGGCCACAGGGGTCAGTGGTTTAGTTAATGGAGGACTGTTAGTGTGGACCTTCAAGGTTAAAACTAAGCTTAAAGGATTTTCACCGGATTTCTCCTTTGCTTTCAAGGTTTTTGGTTCCGTTTTAGTTATGGGGTTAACAGTGGCTTTGGTCAAAGGTTACTTTCCTTTACAAAGTGAGTTTTTGTTTGTCCTGACTACCCTTTTTGCGGGTTTATTGAGTTATCTTGCAGCAGGTTTAGTGCTAGGTTTGAAAGATACACTTATAGAGGAGCTTGTACAAATGGGGGATTGATAAGGCTTGACTAGTTATCTTTTAGTTGATCCGGAGTAATGATCAAAGATTCCCGGTTTTGAGCTTCCTCGAGCCCTTCTTCCTTTGGAACATCATAATCTTGTTCTACTCTTCCTACCACTCCCTGAACCAGGCCTCGAGATCCGTCGGAGAATTCATTGGCTAGCTCTTCAAATCTGTCCAGAGCGTTGACGATGGTCTCAGGTGATATCCTACCTTTTTCGACTAATGGCGAGATAGTCTCGTGGGCGAACTCGGTAAAATCTAGCGACTTGCTTGGAATCTCAATTGGTTTGAAGCGTTTTTTTAGTTCAATTAAGCCGTTGATTATTTGTTTATCTGTTAGGAGATTGTCCTTGCGATACTCAAAGTAAATAACTTTTTCTATCATACTCAAAGTTTCAAGAAGGTCGTAGTTTTCGTCTTCAAATAGATCTCTATTTCTGTTTAACCAGGCATCACGGTATGGTTCGGCGCGTTTTTCTTGCTGGAATTTCTCTCCCTCCTGGAAGTACCGACAATCCGGAGGACAGTTAATCTCGACCCCCCGGTGCTCGCCGCAACAGACGCTACAGATTAGGCCGCCGAGAGCAGGACACTCTCTTGTTCCAGGGCGATTGCCGCAGTAGATACATTTTTCCGCCATTGTCACTCCTCAGTTAGATTGGGTACCAAGTGCTTTGTCCGCCACTAAACACTTCACTTTTTTTCTAGCCCAACTATCTGTATTTCTTAAATCCTCAAGTGTTGGGTCTTCTATTGGTTCTACTTCATCTAATACATATCTTAACCCTGTTGCAATGTCCCCAAATGATATGTTTTCTAGGAGAAATTGGTCAATTAATGCTTCGTCGGCCCCATTAATTGCGGCTGGCCTGTTGCCACCCAGTTTGCCCGCTCTAACTACCACTTCAAATGCCGGGTACCTCTCTATATCTAGCTGACGGAATTCAAGATCGGCGATCTCTATGAGGCTGGTCCGATGATAGTTATTTGCAAGTCGATCGGGGTAAGTCAGAGTATACTGGATTGGAACTTTCATGTCCGGTTCCCCTAGCTCTGCTATAATGGATCCATCCTGGTATTCTATCAGGGAATGCACGAAAGATTGAGGATGAATGACGGCGTCTATTCTTTCATACTCTAGGCCGAACAACCAATGAGCTTCGATAATCTCAAACCCCTTGTTTACCATAGTTGCGGAGTCACACGTGATTCTATGTCCCATATTCCAGTTAGGGTGATCAAGGGCCTGGTCAGGGGTGGCTCTGCCGATTTCTTCCAACGGCGTGTCGCGGAAAGGACCACCGGAAGCGGTAATAATAAGCCGTGTTACTTCTTTTGGCTTTCCAGCTTGAAGGGCTTGAAAAATCGCATTGTGCTCGCTGTCTATAGGCAGGATCGTTGTAGGGTTTTCTTCAAGTGATCTGTCTACCAGTTTCCCGCCAACCACCAGGGATTCTTTGTTTGCAAGTAACAACTTTTTGCCGGATTCTATGGCAGTCAATGTAGGTTCTAGACCGATAAACCCCACAAGTGCGTTCACAAGTAACTGGGTATCTGGTAGGCTTGCTATTTCGACCAGTCCCCCGGGACCGGATACTACTCTGACTGAATTAGGGATAAGTTTGGAGATTTCGCGCTTTTTCTTCTCGTCCTTCACTCCCACTACCTTGGGATGGAACTCGTCTATTTGCCGGGCGAGAAGTTCAATATTCTGGCCACAGGTTAACGCGTTTACGTTAAACTCGGCTTGTCCGGTTGATTTTAAATCTCCTATGACTTCTAAAGTTTGCGTGCCGATAGACCCCGTGGAACCAAGGATAGTGATATTTGTCGTCATATGTTATCGATTGTGTTATATACTGGCTGGAAGGGCAGCCTGGTCAAGTAATTCGTCAAGCTTGTCTCCCTCTAATTCTTCTTTTTCTAATAATTCTTCCTTTAGATTATCTAATATCTGCCTGTTGTTCTCGAGTATTTTCCTTGCTTTGTTGTGACATCTTTCAACCATGTTGCGGATTTCTCTATCTACTAAGGAGGAAACTTCCTCCGAGTGTTCGTTGCTCTTGACTATTTCTTCTCCCAGGAAAACGTTACCATTTTCTCTGCCCAGGTTAATTGGTCCAACTTCATCGCTCATTCCATACTGCATTACCATGCGCTTTGCTATGTCGGTTGCCTTTTTGAAATCGTCCTGAGCACCGGTGGTGATTTCATTATAGATTAATTCCTCGGCGGTTCTTCCGCCGAGTAATGTGGTGAGCTTATCCAGTAGTTCAGATTTTGATACCAAAAATTTCTCTTCTAATGGCAGTTGTAGAGTAAATCCCAGGGCGCCTTTGCTTCTTGGAATTATCGAAATCTTGTGTACTGGGTCCGCGTTAGGTAAAAGTTTACCGATAATTGCGTGCCCACCCTCGTGGTAAGCGATTTTCTCCTTTTCTTCATCGCTAATTGCCATGCCTTTTCTTTGAACCCCTGCAAGCACCCTGTCAATGGATTCTTCGAAATCGGTCATCTCTACAACTTCCTTTCCCCGCCTTCCAGCTAACAGTGCGGCTTCGTTGGCTAAGTTTTCAAGATCCGCTCCCACAAAACCAGGGGTCCTTCGGGCAAGTACTGACAGGTCTACGTCATCGGCGGCCTTTTTGTTCTTTGTATGGACTTTTAGGATTTCCTCCCGGCCTTTTATGTCGGGTGCAGGAACTGTTATCTTACGATCGAATCTTCCAGGTCTGAGGAGTGCGGGGTCCAAGACATCTGGTCTGTTTGTTGCAGCGAGGATAATTACACCCTCGTTGGCTTCAAAACCGTCCATCTCCGAAAGGAGTTCGTTCAAAGTTTGTTCGCGTTCGTCATGTCCTCCACCCAGGCCCGTGCCTCTCTTGCGGCCAATGGCGTCTATTTCATCTATGAATATAATCGAGGGAGCGTTTTCCTTGGCTTGTTTGAACATATTACGGACTCGGGACGCACCCACTCCCACAAACATCTCGACGAAGTTTGATCCACTTGTTTGATAAAAAGGGACTTCGGCTTCTCCAGCAATTGCTTTGGAAAGCAGCGTTTTTCCTGTTCCCGGTGGGCCTACGAGGATCATCCCTTTTGGTACTTGAGCCCCCAATTTTTTAAACCGTTCGGGATTGCGCAAGTATTCAACTATTTCCTTTACTTCTTCCTTGACTTCATCAACCCCGGCAAAGTCATCAAAGGATATGTCCGTAAATTCTTTGTTTACCAGATTAGCCTGGCTCTTGCCAAAATTCAGTGCATTGTTCCCTTGCATCCTTCGCATCATGAATACCCATAATCCAATTATCAAGAGGACTGGTAACAGAGAGACCAGCAGTGAAAAGAACCAGTTTCCATCAGAAGCTTCTACGAACTTGATTTCCACTCCCTGTTCTTTCAATTGAGCCAGATAGTTTGTTGCATCTGTAGGGCCTCTAGTAATAAAGTTGCCACCGCTGGCATAGGTTCCCTGTATCAATCCGCCTTTTATGGTTATCTTCACTATTCTTCCTTGTTCAACTTGCTGTAGGAATTGGCTATACGTTATCTCAGTTTCGTTAGTAGGGGTATTGAACAATGTTTGGAAAAGGATCAGGGACAGTACAACCGCCCCGATAATTAATGCTATATTGCGGAAGTTATTATTGTTGTTGGGCAGGTTGAACTGTTGCCTCTCATCGTCTTCCCGATTGTCTTTATCATTATGTGAATCTTGTGGTTCGAAGCCATTGTCCTCGTTCAATTATACTCACCTCTTAACTCAGGAATTTTACGATAGGAATTGGTTCTTCTCAACCTCGGAGGGCGCGCTGACCAATTAAATCAGGTTTGGAGGCGGGTAGATTGCGTGGTTGACGAATTTCTCTGATCTGGTAGTCCCGAGGGGATTCGAACCCCTGTCGCCGGGATGAGAACCCGATATCCTGGGC
>CAZTJJ010000005.1:0-57261 GCA_964614065.1 uncultured Thermotogae bacterium | reverse complement strand
GGTCTTCTTTTGTAAAAGATCAAAGATAGTAGTTAAGATTGCTTTTCTACAAGCCACGCACCTTGGTGCGGGGTTCTTGACTTCCAAAATCTGTTGTTCGGTATCAAATACGTATCATCATAACTCACGAGATTTTTATTGCAAGTCCATGGTAGTAGTTTAAAACGAGAGTACGTTGTGTACAAGAACTATTCCCTCAACTTGTAATTCCCTCTCTAGATAAACACGTTTGAGTGATACTACAAGGCACGATTGGACTTCCTTTTTCAACTTGGTTTGTTCACCACCGGGTGTAACCATACCAAGCTCATTTCTGTTTCTCTTACCAGGATTTGCCCAGCATTTGAGCTAAGGCCAAATATAACACCAGTCTCGTATTAAGAGCTGGCTCTCTCGTCCTTGAAGCCAGTAGTTGTTAGTATTAAATTGTTTGTATATAAGCTCCGGCCGGGAGGGCGGGGAAGTTGGTTTGATTTAGCGTAAATGATTTGGATGTTTTTGTTTAATCCCTTGCTGTAATACCTCGGGATAGAATTTACAGTGGATCAAAAGGGATGGTTTATTGGAATGTTACAAATGGTGTTTTGGTATGATATAATTATTTTTGAAAAAACAATTAAAGCTATAGATTTCATTAGGAGGAAACATGAGCGAGTTTTTATGGTCAAAAGAGAACAACCGGTGTTTTGGATGTGGAGATAATCCATGGGGATTACAGCTTGATTTTAGGTCAGACGAAGACTGGGTTGTGGCAAAGTCAACATTGGATAGCAATTATCAAGGGTTCGAAGGTGCTGCTCATGGTGGTATAGTGGCTACAATGCTTGATGAAGCGGGAGCATGGGCAGTGGCTATCACTACTGGTTATCTCGCTCCTAGTTTTAAGTTAAGTTGTAACTTTATTAAGCCGGTTCCGTTGGGTAAAGAAGTATCAGTGTACGGAAGGGTTGTCGGTCGACGTCACTCGATTATTACCTCCGAGGCAAAAATCGTTGAGGAAAAAAAAGGAACTCTTGCAACTGCAGAGATCAAATCGAAAATTTTGGAAAACTCCGTAAAAGTTGAGGAATAAATTTAAAAGAGCGTTTCTTATTCGAAGAAGCCTTGATTTTCGCATTGTAGTCCCTGGCTTGAATTTCAGATGTGGCAAGAGCTACAGGTAGTTTCTAGTCCTTCAAGTATTTGTCGAACCAGTTCAGCATTTCATCCAATCGTGCTATTCTGTTGGCTGGATTTCCGGATCTGCTGAGATCATGGTTTTCGCCCCGGAAGAGGCACAGTTTTGAATCTACTCCGAAATATTTGAGGGCGGTGAACATCTGTAAGCCCTCTGCCATCCAGCAGCGGTAATCCTCTTCGGAGTGAATAAATAAAGTGGGTGTGGTAACTTGATCGGCGTGTTTTACTGGTGATTGTTCCCAAAGTTTGTCGTGATCTTCCCAGGGGTTGCCATCCTGTTGGTCGGCTACAAAGTAGTAACCTATGTCAGTTGTATTGAACTTTGAGATCCAGTTTGCTATGCTGCGACAGGAAACAGCCGCCTTGAACCTGTCTGTATGGCCGATTATCCAGTTTGTCATAAACCCCCCATAGGAACCTCCGGTAACACCCAAACGGTTCCCGTCGATGAATGGATAGGTTTCAAGAGCCTTATCCAGAACTGCAGATAAATCTTGGTAGTCAACCTGTCCGTATTTCCCCCTTATGTCTGCAAATTTGTCGCCTTTACCGTCGCTTCCTCTCGGATTGGACAATATCACCACGTAACCTCTATTTGCCAGTAGTTGCATTTCATGAAAATATACCTCTCCGTAAGCTGCTTTTGGGCCTCCGTGTACTTCAAGAATAGCGGGGTAGGTTGAATCGTCGTCGAAGTCTGGTGGAGTGAGTATCCATGCATCGATTTCCGTACCCTGATTATGGGCAGAGAAGTGCACCGTTTTTGCTATCGGCAATCCGGATAGGGTCTCCTCGTTTATCTTTGTTAACTGCTCTTCCTGATTATTTGAGTTTGTCGTAAATATCTCCTGTAATTTGTTTTCGTGCAGTTTCACAAATACCATCTTGTCTTCAGTGACGTCGAAGCTATCAATGGATCCATTTGGCTTGGTTGATTGATTAACTTCACCCGTTGAATCTACCGACATGAGCGCGGAGTGGTTTTCTCTTGTAGAGACAAAGTACATCTTCCCGTTTGCTCTGGTGCTAGACTGCCCACCACCCATCCTAACGTCGGTTAAAATTCTATTTTCAACAGAACTTTTCCAATCTTCGTCGAGGATTTGCAGCGTATTGTCACTAAGATCGTATAAGTAAAGGTGGTGGTTTTCATTAATCCCCGTGGTTTCCATATCTGTAGAGGAGACAAATAGGCTTTCTTCGCCGTAGAACTCTATTAACCTGAACTGTCGCTTCGATTCGGTGAGCTTCTTAGGTTCCGAGGGCTTATCGGAGACCTTAAGCAGGTAAATGTCGTTGGTTATC
This sequence comes from uncultured Thermotogae bacterium, assembly GCA_964614065.1. GTDB lineage: Bacteria > Bipolaricaulota > Bipolaricaulia > M55B111 > M55B111 > M55B111. The sequence continues at coordinate 54,777 of CAZTJJ010000005.1, read as the reverse complement.
GGGAGCTTGCTTTCATATTCGGTCCCGATAAATGCTAGTTGTTCGTTTTCTACTGTGAACTCGGCAACCGATATAGGTCCCTTTGTAAGATCTGTCCAATTATCCTCCTCAGGATTATATAGAAATAAGTGTTCGCGTTTTTTGTTTGTGAAGCCCTTCCCATTTGCCCAGAACGGTATTTCATCAAGTATCCGATAGTCTGGTTCTTCGGTTTCTTCCTCTGTTTTTTCGTCCGAGTTGTTACTTTGCTCTATAGTAACTAAAGACTTGTAAATTACTTTCCCATTCTTCCATTTGAATTCGTCGACTGGATGAGGCACAGTGAACTCCTCTTTCGCTTCCCCGCCGCAAATATTTATGGAGTAAAATGTAGTTTGCTCTTCTTCCTGGTCTTCCGAGGTGCCACGGTTGGATGTAAACAATAAACGCTGATTATCCATCCAGACGAACTTGCCGTCCCTGTTTGACCGGGTTAGTTGAGTCGTTTTGCTGTTTCCGAAATGATATAACCAAATATTCGAATCGTAGTCATCCAGTGATGCATTCGCAGACTTTGCTAAGAACGCTACGTGTTCATTGTTTGGTGACAGCTGGACATCGGACAGGAAGTTGAAGTTGGTAAAAGTACTTGAAGTCAGCTTTTTGGTCATAGTATCCCCTCGTTTAGATGACCTGGCTTAGGTTTCCGAACCACTGTTACGCGATGTTATATGCGGTTAAAGTCGAGATCTAATTGGCTGGAGAGCGGTTCCAAAATATCAGGTACGATGTCTCTATCCCCCCGGAGGATCAGTTCGTCGTTTTCGTAGTATACAAGTGCGAAATCGCCGCAATCTGAAGTCACTTTCAGATGTATTCTCATGTAAGACTCGGTTTCAGCGCGGTCATTTACTTTGCACTCTGGGTTCTCTAGAACTTCTTTGAACCAATCGGTCAATCCCTGTAAACTCTCCTCATAATCCACCACATCTTTTGACCTAAAGAAGATGTCTCTTTCCTCCTTAGATTTTGAAAGTGGTTTCTTTTTAAGATCTTCGGAAACAGATCCAAACCAAAAAACGTTTTTTATAGACTGAAAAAAACTTTGTATGCTCATTGTATTAAGGGTAAATTCGATTGATTTGTCGAGGGAAAGGTATTGTCTCCCTCACGTGATCCAAATTACATATCCAAGATATCGTTCTCTCTATACCCAAACCAAATCCAGAATGCGGAACTGAACCATACTTTCTAAGGTCGATATACCATTCGTACGCATCGCGGGGTAACCCTGCGTCATCAAGCCTTCTTTTTAGCAAATCGAGGTCGTGAATGCGTTGACTTCCGCCAATCAGTTCTCCGTAGCCGTCCGGAGCGATTAAATCCGCCGTGTAAACGTGTTTACCATCTGGAGTAGGTTCCATGTAAAATGGTTTGATTTCCTTGGGGAATTGCTCTATAAATACGGGTTTCTTAAAGTGGTTTCCTAGTGCTGTTTCTGCAGGAGCTCCGAAATCCTCACCCTGTTCCATTTCTACTCCCGCCTCGTTTGCTATGTCAACTGCTTCAGCGTAAGTTATTCGGGGCAAAGGGAGTTCTACCGTTTTCACCAGTGTATCCACCTCTACACCTAGTCTGTCTAACTCGTCCTGCCGTCTTTTAGCTACTTGAGTCACTACATAGTTGAGCATTTCTTCCTGAAAGTCAAGATTTTCGTCGTGCTCAACCCAGCTTAATTCAGCTTCTGCCATCCAAAACTCTGTGAGGTGTTTTCGTGTTTTCGATTTTTCTGCACGGAACACAGGCCCTATCCAGTATACTTTACCAAGGGCTGCAGCAGTGGCTTCTAGATAAAGCTGCGAGCTTTGAGTTAAATAAGCTGTTTCACCAAAGTAGTCTGTTTCAAATAGAGTTGTGGTTCCCTCTACCGAAACTCCGGTGAGTATAGGTCCTTCGGTTGCAATTAGGCTCTTTTTGTCAAAATATTCCCGTAGAGATTGGAGGAACTCGTGTCTAATTCTGAGAACAGGAGCCGAGCCTTTTTCTCGTATCCAAAGATGCCGATTATTCATCAGAAAACCTATACCATGTTCTTTTCGACTAATTGGATAATCGTCCAGGACTGATTGTTGTACTTGAATGTCACTCACATCAAGTTCATAGCCGATTGGGGCGCGATCGTCTTTTTTTACTTTGCCTGTTACCGTGAACGATGATTCCAGTTTCAGGTTTGCGATCTGGTTAAAAAGTTGGTCGTCGACTTCGTCCGCTTTCAGTACTCCTTGAATTACACCGGTACCGTCCCGAATCTGAATAAACTGTATGCCGCCGCCTGACCTTGTGTTGTAAAGCCATCCACGAATCTGGACTGACTTCCCGTTGAATTTTTCTACCTCTGCGACAGATATTGTGGGTATAGAAGACACTTTTTGTCTCCTTTTGATTAAGATAGCCTTGAAATCAACTCACCATGGATTTTGCCGTTGCTGGCGACAATACCCCTGGATTTGTAAATGTTATGTTCATTACCTTGAAAATCTGATATTTTACCACCAGCCTCCTTTACAATAAGTGACCCTGCAGCAATATCCCAGGGTTCCAAATCTAGCTCCCAGAAACCGTCAAGGCGACCTGCGGCAAGAAATGATAAATCTAAAGCAGCAGAGCCACCGCGTCTAATGCCAAGAGTTTTTCTCGCTAACTTCGAAAAAAGGTCTATTGCTTCTGGAACCAGTTTCTCATCATACGGGAAACCAGTAGCCAAAAGCGAATTTTTAAAATTCTCCGTTTGAGTGACTGAGATCTGGTCTCCGTTTAACCACGCACCTTGTCCCTTGCAAGCTGAAAAGGTTTCGTTAAGTATCGGGGTATGTACAACTCCGATTTTCATCTCATCTTGATCTTCGATTGCAATAGAAACAGAAAATAATGGGTAGCCGTACACATAGTTGTTTGTTCCATCTATTGGATCAACGATCCACTGAGTACTTCCATTGTTTTCGGTGAGTTCTTCCTCGGCTAAAATCGAATGGCCTGGGTATTGTTCACGAATTCTGGATGCAATTAGCTCCTGTGAAGCATGGTCAAATTGGGTAACTAGGTCCGTGGGGCCCGATTTGCGCGAAATTTCCATTCTTTTATTCAACCCTTCCAGCAAAAGCTGGCCTGCTTCTTTTGCTATCGATTTGGCAAACTCGTATACGTTGTCTTCCATTAGTTGGTTCCGTTAAAGTTCCTCTTGCATTATTTCTACCGTTTTAGACGCGCTTTGTACGGCCTCTTTCTCCAGTGTATTTCGTTTCTCGGACAGCCTGTTGACGAATTCTTCGTCATGTATTGATCCAAGATTGATATCAACATTTAGTAGAGCTGTTCGGGTTGTTGCCTCGGCCAGAATAGCTGAGGCCCCTGCATCTGTCACAGCATGTTTGTTTCCTGTTTTTGCACATTTTCTACTTATATCAAGGACGTCCTTGGCCAGTTCCGCCATTTTCATGGGCGGTCCCGTAGCTCCTTTAAGTGCTTGTTGGAGCTTAGATTTCCGTTCTTCTTTTTCTTTCTTTGACTCTGTTGACATCCTGTAGGCGTCCATTACCTTGTTATAAGCGTCCATGTCTTCGGCTATTGCCTCTAGAAACTCCTCTCGAATCTCCTCGGTCTTGGATAAGAGGGCTGTATACTTATCGGTTACATTTTGGTATCCTGACTTTCCAATTGTGAGGTTTGCCACCATTGAAGAAAGTGCAGCGGCCAAGGCACCCACAACTGCTGCTGCTGATCCGCCCCCAGGTGCAGGACTATCCGATGCCAAATCTGCAAGAAAGTCGTCCATAACTTGGTATCTTGCTTTTTCTTTATTTGTCAGTTTGCTATTCATGTATTCGCTCTCAGTCCTCCCGTACCCAGTAAACTCTTACCAGGCGTTCTTTTTGTCCAGATTTTATCTTGAGCTCACCATCGTGGGCTCTTTGAATTGCCTTTCCAATTCTTCTTGCCAAATGTTCGTTGGTTGTGGCAATCTCGAGAGTATCCGATTTGTACTCAGCCCACATTATTTGCTGTAGCGGTCTTTTACTCCTTGCCCGTTCTTCATTATTTTTTGCGATGTGGACGATTTCATCTTTGTGGTTTTTAAAATAACCCCCCGATAAATACACAAGCCCTTCTGGATTCTTGTCCCGTTTACGTCTACAAGCCGGACATAAAGCTTCATTTATATCGTCATCTGGAATTTCTTTATTTACCCATCTTCCATCTTGATAGACTAGCCTGCAGTTTGTACAGATAGTTGGTTCTTTGTATTTTTTGCCTTCGTAGTAAGGATTTTTTGATTCGTGACCTACATCACCTCGTCGGGCTTCTTCCATATCTATCACCTCGAAACGAAATCGGTCGAGGATTATATAAATTTAGTTATTAGCTTTCGTCAAGAAGATTTTCAAGATAATCGATCGATTCTCCGACCGTTTGCAGGCCTTCGGCGTCTTCGTCGGGTATTTCTATTCCAAATTCGTCTTCGAATTCCATTATCATTTCTACTGTGTCCAATGAATCTGCACCGAGGTCCTCTACGTAAGACGCATCCATGGTTAGTTCGTCCTTATCCACCATGAGTTGCCTGCTTATTATTTCTTTAACTTGTGACTCGAGATTTTCCATACAAATACCTCCTATCGTTATATTAACTCAAGCTTATTGTGATCAAGTCTAGCCAAATGATAAACCTCCGTCAACCCTCACCACGGTACCTGTGATGTAGCTTGCCTGATTGCTTAACAGGAACATAGTTGGTTCAGCTATTTCCGCTGGATTTGCGAACCGGCTCAAGATTATGTTTGTCAGGTAGGCTTCTTTTTTCTTTTGGGGTATGTCTCCTGTCAGCTCTGTATCCACGAAACCCGGTACTATTACGTTTGCTCGTAGATTTCTCGAACCGTATTCTTGAGCGATCGATTTTGTGAAGCCAACGATCCCCGCTTTTGCAGCTGCGTAGTTTGCCTGACCTGGGTTGCCTAAGAGACCTGAAACCGAGGAAATATTGACTACATTTCCAGTGTCGTTTTTGATTAAATATCTTAGCGCTGCTTTGGTACAGTTAAAGGTACCCGTTAGGTTTACGTCGATAATCTTTTCCCACTGTTCTGAGGACATCCGTAATAACAAGTTATCAGATGTTAAGCCTGCGTTATTGACCAGGTAATCGATTTCTCCGTGTTGACTGATGGTACTTTGTATCGAGTGTTTTACAGACTGGTAGTCAGTGATATCGGTTTGGACAAAGGTGCACAATTTGCCTAGTTCTTTTGCAGTTTGTTCGCCCTTGCTCCTGGAAAAGATTTGTGTTTTAATGCCTTGTTCCACAAGTTGTTTTGTCACCTCTTTTCCTATTCCAGTTCCACCTCCTGTAACAATTGCAACGTCGCCAGAAAAATCCAAATCAGATCACCTCGTTAAACGTCTTGTTGTTCATTTTCGGTGCAATTTGGTCAGTCAATTTCTGTAAAGTTGAATCCGGGCCGGCTTCAATGGTACGGTCTACACCAAATTCGACGATAGTGTTGATGCAAGAAATCCAGTGTACAGAGTTCGTCATTTGTTTTTCTATTAGTTGTTTAAGGCGCGAGCCAGTGTGCTCTATTTCTCCAGAAACGCTGGATAGAACAGGTACAGCTGGGTCCGAGAAATCCAGCTTTTGGATAAGGGTTTTGAGCTCTTTTTCGGCACCCTTCATCAGGTGGGAATGGAAGGGAGCAGAAACATCCAAGTGTATACATTTTGCTCCCTGATCATTTAGTACTTGACGGGCTTCCTCCAGCTTTGATTCCTCTCCCGACAGCACAACCTGTTGTGGCGAATTGTAATTAGCAATTGTAACCGAGGCCGCGTTTCCGTCAAGGACTCTTTCCACCTCTTTGTAATTTAGCCCCAGTACGGCAGTCATCGAACCCTTGGAGTTAAGGTCATTGGTGATTTGGCCTCTTGCTTTAACCAGTTTGACACCGTCCTGGAACGATAAACATCCCCCGGCCACCAGCGCGGTGAATTCGCCCAAACTGTGACCTAACATTACGGCCGGTATAAATCCTGCTTGGAATAATAGTGTAGATCGGGCAATGCTGTCAACGAATATGGCAGGTTGGGCGTTCCGGGTCAGAAAAAGTTCCTCTTCAGGTCCGGACTTAAGCAGCTGTACTATGTCGAATCCGAGAATTTCGCTTGCTTGTTCGTAAATAGGCTTAATTCTTGGAGCGTCAATGAAATCTTCGCCCATTCCAACGTGCTGTACACCCTGACCGGGAAACAGGAAAGCAAGAGTATTTGACATCTTTGTCACCATTTGAGTACCGTGGCCCCGTAGGCCGCCCCTGCCCCGAACGCAACAAGTAGCACAACGTCACCAGTTTGTATTGAATGACCACGAACTGCTTCATCTAAGGCGACTGGGATTGTAGCGGTAGACGTATTTGCATATTTGTCCACGTTGACAACTACTTTATTCATCTTCAAGTCCAGGCTCTTTGCCAGTTGTTTTATGATTCTGATATTTGCTTGATGGGGAACGATCCAATCTATATCTTTAAGTTTCAATCCTGCTTGAGCCAGAACTTTAACTGAAGCATCTTTCATCATGTTTACCGCACTTTTGAAAACGCCTTTGCCTTTTATCTCGATGTAGTACGAGTTATCCTCTTTCTTGCCATTTGCTGCTGGAAAGCGAGTTCCACCACCTTTTACTGTGATCAAATCGGATTTGGTTGGGTCTCCGTATATAGCTGAAGCAAGAATAGTACCCGTGGCACCAGAGTTACTAATTACGGCGGCTCCTGCGGCATCGCCAAAAAGGATGCAAGTGCTTCTATCTCTCCAATTGACGACCCTTGACAGGGCCTCTAGTCCTATAACCAGTATATTTTGATAGTTATTGCTTCGAATAAGGTTATATGCCACGTCTAAAGAGTAAAGGAAGCCACTACAACCAGCTTTGAGATCGAAGAACGGAATGTCTGATTCTGTTTTGAGATGGTCAGCAACGAAAGGCGCCGACCCTGGGATGGGCATGTCCGAGACGTTGGTTGCCACAATAACTAAGTCAAGATCGCTGTCGCTCACAGGGGATCTGTCAATTGCTTGCCGTGATGAAGAGACGGCTAACGAGGAGGGGTTTTCGTTTTCTTCCAGGACGCGCCTTTCTTTAATTCCCGTTCTTGCGGTAATCCATTCGTCAGAGGTGTCTACAATCTTTTCAAAATCGTGGTTAGTTAGTACTTTATCAGGGAGACCAATACCCATTCCAGCTATTTTCGGAGTTAACTTGGAGGTAGGTCGGTTATTCACTAAAATCAATCCTATTGATTTCAGTTTCGATTTCTCCAAGTAGATCCCACCGGGAAGCCTCTTCAGCGTTTAATATTGCGTTTTTTATGGCGCGTGCTTCGGATCTGCCATGGGCCACAAAAACAACGCCTCGAACCCCCAGTAGAGGAACTGCCCCGAATTGTGAATAACTCAGCTTTTTCTTTAATTCTTCGAAAATGGGTTTCAAGATGATTCCACCCAACTTTGCTCTTAAACTAGAAGAGAGAGCTTTTCGAAAAAAACCTATGGTCCCTTCGCTTCCACCTTCAAATGCTTTGATCAAAATGTTGCCCGTAAAGCCTTCGCATATTACGACGTCGGCCGGCGGATTTGTTAATAATAAGTGAGGTTCGACGTTCCCTATATAGTCCAAGTCTGTTTTATCTAGAAGAGCTACCGTTTGTTTCGTTAGCTTGTTCCCCTTGCTTTGTTCTTCTCCGATGTTGAGAATCCCGACTTTGGGCTTCCTTTTGTTTAAGACCTTTTTGGCAAGAGCGTTTCCCATGATCCCAAATTGTGCCAGATTTCTAGCACTTGCGTCGGTTGTTGCGCCGATGTCAATAAGTACTACGTTTCCGCTTTCCACTGTTGGAGCCACACCGGCTAGGCCAGGCCTTAGAACACCCGGAATGCGGCCCAGGTTGAAGAGTGCCGCTGCCACAACCGCCCCGGTATTCCCCGATGAGACAAATATTTGTGACTCTCCTTTCAATTCCCTGATACCTTTTACCAAGGAAGAGTCAGGGTTGTTACGGACGGCTTTCGTTGGAGTGTCGTGCATGGAAATTCTGTTGGGAGCATTGAGATAGGAGATGTTTCGATTTTCAACACCAAGTTGGTTTACGTGTTTTCTGTTCAGTTTTTCATCGCCAACTAATGTTACTTCAAGATCTCCTGCTTTATCGGAATTTAATGCCTGAGCAGCACCATTAATAATTTCTTTTGGCGGTGCATCACCACTTTTCGTGTCGAGGAGAACTTTCATGTTAAATTGGTTGATCCTTAACCTTGAATTGGTGCCGAGGGCGGGACTTGAACCCGCACGGACGTAAAGTGTCCACATGGCCCTCAACCATGCGCGTCTGCCAGTTCCGCCACCTCGGCTAACCCCTACAGTAACAAAAAAATAATAAAGTAAAGGTAATCTAGATGCAACAAGTAGATTGGTCTTGCGGTGAGTCTTGGTATACTTAAATTGTTCCTAAGTACTGGTGGCAATTTTTGTTAGAGTCTGTACCGTCTGTTAGCTAATATGTAATGTCACCGGAGATTTGGGATGTTGGGGTGCTATTTCGTGCGGAGGTCAAATGTTTTCGATCTATAGCCAGTTTGGAAAACTTTTGATCATTGCTGGTATTTTACTTGTCCTGGTTGGAGTCTTCTTTCTAATTGGCGGTAACGTTCCCTACTTTGGTAATTTGCCTGGCGATATTCACTTGAAGTTCAAGAACACCGAATTGTATTTCCCCATTACCTCTGGGTTGGTAGCTTCGATTGTGCTAACCGGACTGATCAACCTGATTCTCTGGTTGATCAGGGGAGGGTAGCTTTTTTCTCATCAGGTAATGTTAGGTTTGAGCGGAATTTCCCCCCAAGGGGAGCGACCGGAGCCGTTTTATTGGTTGCGTGTTTCGGTAGTGTGGGTGCTTTGTTTTCTATTTTACTGGTTTACATGGCTATAGAAACTCCGGAATTTGCCATAAAAACATATGTTTCCGGACTGGTATTAATGATGGGGATCATTGGTTTACTGAGGTTGAGCTCGAGGCGTGAACGCTGGTATAGACCCCGACTGTTAGCTGGTTTTGCTGCCCTGGCGGGGTTTAACAAAGGGATCGGAGGTGGTGGTTTCGGGCCGGTAGTGATGTTAGGTCAGGTGTTTTCTGGAATATACGAAAAAAGTGCAACCGCCATTGTCTCACTGGCTGAGGGGTTAGTTGGCGGGACCTTTTGTTTGCGGAAATTGAAAGCCGAATTTTCCGTTCCAAACATAACAATTCCGTTTACCGATTTTACTTATCCTTTATGTCCCAGAAAGTTGGAGGCAGGATACTCTTCTCACTATTGCTGGATTAATACCCAATACCCGGTGGACTGTCCGTTGGTTTCTGCAAAATTGAGCTCACAAAAACCCTGTGTAACGGGAATTCTGATAGTGTCAGGTCTACATCAGGCTCTGTTGGACCAGGCGATCAAGGATCATGGTAGTGTTTACATATCCTATATGGTTGGGAAATCAAGAAATCAATTAATATTGCCTGCAGCTAAAACTCCTCGTTAAAATCGATTGTTTGTGGTGGGAAAAGCTTCCTGAACTTCCATTCGAGTTTCGGGAACTAAATGATCGTTTTCAGCCTCTGTCCTTTTGAAACTTTGCCGGAGCAGAAATTTGGAAAACTCTGGTGATTTGGAGATAATAGTTGAAGAGGATAATGGATGGAGGGACAGGATGACACTCGAATCTCTGGAGGCTTTTTTTGCACCAAAAAGTGTTGCCGTGATAGGGGCTAGTGAAAGAGAGGGGTCTGTAGGATTGCTTTTAATGGAAAATCTCCTGGACGGGTCCATAGGCCATATCTATCCAGTGAATCCAAATCGGTCCTCGGTTCTGGGTGTCAAAACATATCCCCAAGTGGAAGAGATTCCGCATGATGTAGAGCTGGCAGTCATTGCAACTCCCTCCTATACGGTGCCTTCAGTTTTAGATGGTTGTGGAAGAAAAAAGGTTGATGCAGTAATTATAATATCCTCCGGATTCAGTGAAGTGGGAGGAGATGGAATAGGGTTGGAAAATTCGTTAAAGAAAATAAGAGATACATACGATATGAGGATCCTGGGGCCAAATTGTCTTGGTATTATCCGCCCAAGCAGGAACTTAAATGTGAGTTTTGCCAGAGAGAAACCCTCCGAGGGGCAAATAGCTTTTCTTTCACAAAGCGGTGCAATGGGTTCTAGTATGCTGGATTGGGCCTCGGAAGTGAATCTTGGTTTCAGTTCTTTCGTTTCACTTGGTAATATGGTTGATGTTTGTTTTGCGGATCTCATAGATTTCTTTGGATTTGATCCCAAAACGAGAAGTATCTGTTTGTACATGGAAACAATTAAAAGACCTAAAAAATTCATTAGTGCAGCACGACGTTTCGCTCGTCGAAAGCCGTTGATAGTCCTTAAAGGAGGTAGTAGCTCAGCAAGTGGTTCTGCAGTTTCTTTGCACGTTGGCTCCACTCCCACGAGTGACGAGATTTACGATGCGGTCTATAACCGTGTAGGAATCACCCGAGTAGAAACTCTCGATGATCTCTTTTCCTGTTCCAAAGTCCTTGGTCACGGAAACTTACCTGAGGATCCCAATTTGGCGATAATTACTAATGCTGCTGGCCCTGCAATTTTAGCCCTGGATACTCTACAGAAAAGAGGTGGATCTCCGGCTTCCTTTAGCCAGGAGACTACGTCTTCCCTAAACGATGTCTTGCCCGAGAATACCAGCAAGGTAAACCCCCTTGACGTGCTAGGTGATGCAAGCGCTTCGAGATATGAAAAGTGCGGACGGGTTGTATTGGACGACCCTCACATAGATGGGTTGCTAGTCATTTACTGCCCGCAGGGCGAAGCTTCTGCAGTTGATGCTGCTCAGGCCGTTACGAACTTGAATAAGGTGACTTCTAAACCTATTCTTACCGCCTGGCTAGGCGGCAGAGAGGCGAGATCCGGTAGATATCACTTACAAGAACAGGGGATACCTTCATTTCCGACTCCCGAGCAGGCCATCAGAACTTATCTTTACATGAACAAACATGCACGGAATTTGGAAGCTCTGTATGAAACCCCGGAAGATTTGGAAATAGTTCCAAGCTATCCTCGCATTGACCTTCAACAGATTTTCAAAAAAGCAGGAGAGGCTGGCCGTACTTCTCTATCCATTGGGGAAATTAACCACCTCTTTGGTGCCTACGAAGTTCCCCTTTATCTCCCGGTTGAGGTGAGCTCTGCTAGTGACGCAGTAAATAGGGCCGAAAAGATAGGCTACCCGATAAGGTTGAAAATCATGTCCGGGGAGGAATTACTCACAGTATCTGAGGAGAAGACACGAGATGTTCTCTCGGACAATATTGGGAAAGATGATAAGGAGACTATAATCCTCAAGCCCTTTGCCGCGCAAGAGGATATTATCTTTAACTTTCATATAGGCTCACAGGAGGATCCCTTGTTTGGGACGATACTAGCTATTAGAAACTTTCCGAAGGGGTCCGGACAGATTGCTCGTCGCACGGTAGGCTTTCCCCCGTTAAACCAGGTACTTGCCCGAAGGTTATTACAACAGGCGGGGGTTGACTCGTATTTAACCGGGTATTCACTTGACTCTGAAGGTATTTTTACCATGCTCCAAAAAGTGCTTGTTCGAATTTCTCAGTTGTTAGTAGATTTCCCCATCATTCACGAGATTGATATTGGCCCTGTGTTTCTTAAAGAGAATAAGTTGGAGGCCCTTGAAGCAGAAATATCGATTAAGGTCGAGAGGGGTATGAATGGAATGGATCAATATTCTCATCTTGCCATAGCACCTTATCCTCGAGCCTATGTAATTAAAGGGGAATTGAAAGATGGACGCTCAGTTGTAATCCGTCCTATTAAGCCCGAAGATGAGTCCCTGGAGTCCGAGTTGTTTACGTCTTTCTCTGAGCAAACCTGGAAAGACAGGTTTTTTTGCCAGAGCCATCCCGTGACTCACAAGGAACTGATTAGGTATACTAACATCGATTATAGGCGGGAAATGGCTATGGTGGGGATACTTGGTCAAGAGAAAAGTGAACAGATGATTGGCATTGCACGATTGATTGCTGATCCATCGCGGGACACCGGGGAGTTTGCCGTTGCGGTGGGGGATCCTTGGCAAGATCTTGGTCTAGGAACTCAGTTAACTCAACACTTGATCCGCTGGGCTGAAGAAAAGGATTTTTCCAATATATATGCTTTTGTTCAGGCCGAGAATTACCGGATGAGGAACTTCTGTAACAAAATTGGTTTTTTCGAAGTTGGAAGCAGTAACGATCTGGTAAAATTAGTTCTTCCGTTATAGGATGCTGCGTAGTTTTCTGTTCAACCCGGGTGTGTTACTAAGACCACGGAAGAAAGTATCTCTCAGTTGTCTGAGAGCGGGCTATAATCATTGGATTTGAAAACGTCCACGATACCCAATAAAATCAGTACGCAATTAAGAATTAACTTTTTTATAGGTGCTTTTCGCCCTTAGACCAACAGTTCATGTGGGTGAGTTACCTGTTTGAGGTGATCTTTTGAACAAGGAGGAGTCCGGAGGAAGCTTGAGGAACCAAATTCAAAATTTGCGGACAAAACTCCGTTCCAAAGATCCTTCAAAGATTGCTGAGGAAAGCGGCGTTACATATTTTGAGGATAAGTTTCAGCTTACGATGCTTGGACGGCAATATACCATTAATTTGCCCGATTTTAATATTTGCTCCTCTTCCGCTGAGCCAGAAGCAAAAACTAAACTCTTATTATTAAACTATCTCACCCGTGCTCGCAATTTTGAAAGTTCTGGTGAATGGTTGGGGTTTCAGCAAATACCTGATGGCGGCTTCTATTCGTCAGCATTTAAAGATTATACCGAAAATAGACTCACCGAAAGGTTTCAGGGCCGGATAGAAGTATTTAAGAAAAAATCAATACACCTAAATGGTACACCGATCCAATTGGGAGATGCGGGGTTTTCCTTTCAGGCTTTTCCTAAATTTAAATTGGCTCTTGTATTCTGGGATGGTGGTGACGAGTTTCCCGATAAGATTACTTTACTTTTTGAGGATTCCTCTATCCTTTTTTTATCGACGGAAGGATTGGCCATCCTGGGGAGAATGCTTAGTGATAAGTTCCTTGATGAAGAGATACCGAAGGATTTGTGAAACTCTGGCCAGTCGGGAAAGCAACAATGGAAGTCTAGCAGCTGGGGAGAAGGGATGGAGTTAGGATCAAAGTATCTGAAGATAAACTACGATGCGTGCAGACCTTACAAGTGTGATTCTAATCGGGGGCTTTGTAAGGCAGTAAGTGCATGTCCTCATGATATTCTAATTCAAGAGGAGCCTGGTGACCCCCCTATGCTCCTGTCAGCGAAGATGTGTGTAGGTTGTGGGGATTGTGTTGCGAAATGTCCTTTTGACGTACTCGAGGTCCAACACGGATAAAGGTAGACAACTGACTGTTAGGTGACCCTTGTAATAGTTTAGAGAGAACAACGGAGCGAGTGGTTGTAGTACTCCCGTGAGTTAGTAAGCAACGATCAGCAGTGGGTGTTGGTCTTGCTGAAATTGGAGAAAATAGGGGTCGAACTATCTCAACTTGTTTTTGAACTAGATGAGAAGAATTAGGTATGTTCATGGTTTGTAAGTGGTGTTTCAGAAAAGGGAGGTTTGATAAAAGTGTGCATGGCAGATGCTTGCCTAACGAATGGCGTCACCGAAGAGACCATTCTAGAGGACGTTGCTACGCTTCGAGTTGAAGGTGGTGAAATCGTATTGGAAACTCTCTTTGGTGATAGACAGTCAATTATAGGTGAAGTTCAAGAGATCGATTTCGCCAACTCAAAGATCTTACTTCGAAGATCAGAAGAGGAGTAAACAAAATGTGCAACAAGGAGAATCATGAAGATTTTAATCTCTGGTAAAGGTGGCTGCGGAAAAAGTACGATTTCTGCTCTGTTATCAAAGGAAATCGCAAGGAGACGTTATCAGGTATTAGTGATGGACACAGATGAATCGAACTTTGGTTTGCATGCCTCACTTGGGGTGGACTCCCCGGAGGATTTCATGAATTATTTCGGGGGTAAAGAGGTTTTATTTGAAAGGGTTGAATCGCTCAAGGGTGAGTGGAGGACCGTCGATCTACCCGGACAATTTGTTGCTGAAAAGAATGGCGTTAAGCTAATGATTATGGGAAAAATCTATGATTTTGGAGAGGGTTGTGCCTGTCCAATTAATGCCCTCAGCTCAAGGTTTTTGGAAAGGCTAGAACTTGATGAGGATGAGTTTCTCCTTGCAGATACTGATGCTGGAATTGAACACCTGGGACGTGGAGTGGACAGGGGCGCTGATCTAATTCTGGTTGTGGTCGAACCCTCTCAAGAGTCCATTATGCTTGCTAAGAAAATTACTGAGATGGGAAATGAGATAAATAAGAGTGTCTTATACGTGTTAAACAAGGTCAATGACAAAGTTAAAAGCTTCGTCTCTCAATCCCTTGATAACAGCAAGATCTTGGGTTTTCTACCTAGAAATGCACGTATTTCTAGGTATGGATTGGAAGGCAAAGAACTGGATTTTCGGTTGGAGGAGATTGAGCACGTCGTGGACTCTTTGATAGAGAGGGGCTAGCCTAGTTTGTACTAATTGCTTGGATTCGTCTTGTAGAACAATATCCTTACCTTTCAACGACAGTCAGCTGAAACTTGACATCAATCGGGAGTGTGCTTATGCGTACATCACCGGTTTTAGCTTTAGGGCCTCTCTTCGTCTCTCTATATGTTCTATCATTAGGTGAGCTCCCTTGATTGGGTCCTTCTCAAATGCGAACTTCCCTCCTACTATGTCTTCAAGGCCTTCGGTTACAAGGTTGGTCACGTTCTTAGATCCTAACACCGGCAAAGGCTCACCAAATACTGTAAATACTCCTGAACTTACAAAGTAAAAGCCGATAGATACAGCCTTTTCGCTCATCCATTCAGGTGCAGCACCGGCAGCGGGTAAATCGGAAATGTCTTCGCCCAACCCTCCCTCGTTTACTATGTTCGTTAAGGCAGTCAGAATTCGTGTATTGTCCACACAGGATCCAAGATGTAGGACGGGTGGCAAGCCCACTGTTCGGCAAATCTCGGTTAAACCCTCACCTGCGTACTCAAATGCGGCCTCCGGCTTCATTAGACCTGCCTTGGCATCAGCGATAGCCGAACATCCTCCTGTGACCACCAGTATGTCGTGTTTTATTAGTTCTTTTGCCATTTCTACGTGGCCAAAATCGTGGGTAATCTTGGGGTTATTACAGCCCACCACACCAGCTACTCCCCGAAGGCGACCGTCGATGATGGCATCGTTCAGAGGTCGATATGTAGCACGGTAAGTCCCACCTAAAAAGTGAAAAACCGATTCCGACGAAAAACCACCTATTAAGTCCATAGTTTCATCCGGAATAAAGGGTTCCTTGTCCCGGTTTTCGAAGTTGTCAACGCCCATCTTGACCAGTTTTTTAGCAATTTCAAGCGCACTTTCTTCTTCAAACTCTATGTGTTCTACCCCGGGGAACTTGGCTTTGGGAGAGGTGGTTACAAGTTTGGTATGAAAACGGTTAACTAGATCTGATAATGCCGGCATAATACATTGGACGTCGACCATCATAAGATCAGTTGCACCAGTCATTACAGCTAGCTCCTGTTGTAAGAAATTTCCGGCAGTAGGGATTCCATGGCGCATCAGTATCTCATTGGCTGTGCAGCACAAACCGGCGATGTTGATTCCTTTGGCTCCATTTTGTTTAGCTAGATTTATCAGCTCAGGATCACGGGCTGCGTGTAAGACAACTTCTGATAAAGTCGGTTCATGCCCGTGGACGATGATATTTACTTCGTCCTCTTCCAGCGTACCAAGATTACAGGTAGACTGTAAGGGTGAGGGAGTCCCAAATAGGATATCTTGTAAATCTGTAGCGATCATTGATCCTCCCCATCCATCGGAAAGTGAAGCTCTGATTCCCTGTCTGATTAGGTGGTTATAATCGGTGTCAACACCCATATGAGTCCTATGCATTATCTCCGTGATTTCCCTATCTACACCTCTAGGCATTACACCTTGTTCTCTCCACTTTTTTAGCCTGGCTTCTGGTGCCCTCTCGGCAAGTTGCAGGGTACCCGTTTGTTGACCAAACTCTGATAGTGCTTTTTCCGCTACTTCTTTTGCCAGCTCTTCGTTGTTTTTATCTTCTAGGTCAATACCGTAGTCCACTGCTACCGCTCGTAGTTTGTACGGGTCCTTTACTTCGTAGTCACTTTTCTTTTCCGTGGCTGCTAAAAGAAGTGCCTTAGCCACATCGCGTCCATGGTCCGAGTGCGCTGCTGCCCCACCAGCAATCATCCTAATCAAATTACGAGCCGTTATGGTGTCTTCGTTGGCACCACAGACCCCTGTTTCAGTTCTGTTAGGAACAATCCGACAAGGTCCCATATTGCAAATCCTGCAACACGTACCTTCCAATCCAAACTTGCATTGAGGCTCCATAGCTTCTAGGCGATCCCAGGCTGTTTCTAGGCCTTCTTGATCTGCGTTTCTTAACATTTCCAAAGTTGCGGGGTCGATACTCTTTTCCTGATCGTCATATCTCTTATTTTTTTTCATTAGACCTCCTTTTCTGGCAAATTCAATTGTTTATTCTTCGTTCAGTTCAACCAGGTAAAAGTCTCAATTCATCCTATAGGTGTTTAAATAGGAGTCGCTGTAAATGTCGTTATTTAGGATAAGTTCTGCGGTGGCTACTTGATTCATTAATTTTTCATCATTGACATCGCAGATTGCTGCGTCCAGTCCGACAGCCATTGCCATGATCAAGAACGTACGGTTTATTAACCTTCTTTCTTTGGCATTGGAGGATATGTTGCTAAGACCGATAGAGAGATGAGGGGGAGGGTTGGACAACATAGTCAATTGCTTAATTGCGTCTAACAAGTTTTTCGCCTGCTCCTGCATAAATTTGAGAGGCATAACAACAGGATCCAAAAATAACTTTCTTGTGTCCAAACCCTCTTCCATGCACGCCGAGAAAATAGTAGTTGCGTTTGTAATTCTTCCTTCCACGTTTTGGGGGCTACCGTCTTCGTCGCTTGTTACTCCCATCAAGTTTGCGTCGTACTTAACCGCAAGCGGAACTAGTGAATCTAACTTCGTTTTCTCTGCAGTTGTGGAGTTAATCATTGCCTCATGTTTACATGTTTCTAACGCCTTTTCCACCACTTCGGGGCGGGATGAGTCGATAGAGATCTTTGTGTCGACAGCCTGTTGAGTTATCTCCACCAGCCAAACCATGTCTTCAGGATCTTTCGTGGCTGTGCCCATGTTTATATCTAAAAAGTTAGCGCCTTTCTCGGTTTGCGTTTTTGCCCATTTCTGGATTGGTTCTGGATTTTTTTCCTTTATGGCTTTGGAAATGTCTTGAAATCCCCCGTTAATTCTCTCTCCGATAAGAATCATGAGTTGCCAAACCTCCTTTGATTCTCTAGATTTAATTGACTCTTTTTTGCTTCAAGCCTCTCTTCTAGCTCTTCCAATTTCTGGAGCCTTGCGGGATCTACTGAATGGGCTGGCATGCCTTTTTTCAGTTCTCCTATTTGATCTTTAAGATCTTCAATCTCCCGCTTTAACATACTTTTGTCCATCGGGTTCACCTCGATTACCCTGATAGTTTCCGAGGTATGTCTGACTCCTCTTTTACGTAGAGTATGTATCTAGCAGCTTACAGAGGGTCCTTAATTTTCAGTGTGCTTCCCAATTTCAACAGAAGTTCTCTCCTTACGTCGATGACGATTTTTGGTCCATAAGCTCGTTAATCATTCTTTTTGTTTCTTTGACAGCTTTCGGGTGATACATCACCAGAATGTCAGCACCTGCGTGTAGATACATATAAGCGGTCGTTGCTTCCCAAAGGGGACCTCTCTTGGCTTCATCCCCCCATTCCGGTACTTCATTCTCCGGGGCTTTTGCTTCCTTCACCCCCCAAGCCTCACTTCCCAAATTAGCAATAAGGGGTTGAGCCATCAAAGTATCCCCCTTGAGACCGGCCAACCTGGAACGTTCCATAATCGAATAGACGTATTCAATTCCATAGCCTAGAGCAGGGGAATCGGGGAAAATAACTATGTTTTCAACTTCGAAGCCTGCATCTAAGGCCAGTGTATTTACCTGTTTTGCTATATTGATGTCCACCGGCGATTCAGCGATTAATTTATGTCCATCTGCTTTACACAGGGCGCTTAAAGTTCGATAATTGTCTTCTGTAATTGTGCCTAACAAGCATCTCTCCCCTGCAGCGGCCGGGGAACAGGCAGTGAAAACCTCGTTGTCTTTTTCGTCATCACCGCTTCCCCAGATTACTAGGGGAACCGAAACGCTGTCCAGGATCTGTTGAACGGTCTTAGCTGCTTCTTCTGGACTACGATCAGCACCATTGGGATCCGTGCCTTTGAGACGAAGAGTGATGAAATCCGCCTCGTGGTCGGCCACGCATTTCTTAGCCCATGTTACAGGGTCATCGTAAACGTCGGAAAAGGCGTCTTGTAAGGATTTTGGCCAGCCCTCTGGTGGGATATCCCAAATTTCCATTCCCACCACTGGACGGTGGGCCATTTCCGCCTCGAAATGAAGAAAGGGGAGCGTAGAATGACCTCCTATAGTAATCGTTTTTGATCGCGTTCCCCCTTCATCTTTTGTGGCACCAATAGTCACTTCGTTAATCTTGCTTGGCCATGTTGTCTTAATGTCAGGTATCTCCATCGTTTTCGCTCCTCCTTCAACAGATTTGTAACCTCTTAACCCTTAGCGCTACGTTTTTTATCCCGTGTTCATAGAGGCAAGATCCGATTTAATGCTTTTTCTAATGCAGTCTTTGCCGCCGAGTCCGAATTGAGTAAACTAAGTGATTTACCTTTCCAACAGAGTTCTACCAATTTATCATCGTGAGGGATACGACCAACGAAGTCCAGGTCGCTGTCTTCTATCTCTTGTTTTGCCTTTTGAGGGAGTGAATTTCTTAGATTGTTTAAGAGCAAGTACCGATTTTTCACCTGAACCTCCAACTCGTCTACCAGTCGATCGATTCTCTTGGCTGCTTGAATCGCCACCGGATTTCCGTCACTGATCATTAAAAGTACATCTACATGATAAGTTGTTCGCCTGGAGAGATGTTCCATTCCGGCTTCGTTGTCTATTACCACGACTTGATAGTTCTTCGAAAGAGAGTCGAGGAACCCACGCAGAATATGATTGATTGCACAATAGCAATCGGGACCTTCTCCCCGTCCCATTACCAATAAATCCCTGCCTTCTCCTTCCACTAAAATTTGTTGGAGGTGGTAGTCTATCCACGCCTTCTTGGTCATCCCGGCGGGAATATCGTTGATGCCCTTCAATACTTCCTGCTCAAGTTGCCCAATTGTCTTTTCAACTTCCATCCCCAGGGTTGTGTGTAGGTTTGCGTTAGCATCGGCATCTACAGCCAAGAGGGGACCATCATACTTTTCGGTAAGTAACTCAATAATTAGTCCTGCTATAGTGGTCTTTCCTATACCACCCTTGCCGGATACAGCGATGGTTATTGGCCAGTTAGCTCTACTAATATCTTGTTCACTCATTTTCTTGATTGTTATTAATTGTTTTTGACCATTCTTCTATTGATGTTTTCTGTTATGTATTTCGCTTGTAACAGTCGGAAACTTATCTAAGTCGGTATGGGGCAGAAACTTGGCACGGGTAAATTCGTCAAAGTAGTTAGGATAATTGATTAGGTCGTAGTAGGTTACAGATTGTGATATCTCGTTAGCCTCTTTGAGTGCCTGGTGGGACAGTAAAGCCATCTTGGTTCCGATGATTGAGGTATTACCGATGAATTGTACTTTGCTCAAGGGAATATCAGGAATGAGTCCTAAAATCCTTGCACTTTCCCTATCTATATAAGCTCCAAATCCCCCAGCTATCAACAGGTGATCTAACTTATCAAAATCCAAATTCAGTCTTTGCATTAGAATATGAGCTCCAGCATAGATGGCCGCTTTTGCTCGAATCAGGTTTTCGATGTCCGGTTGTGTAATTACTATGTCCTCGCCGGTTCTACTTTCATCAGCGGTCACTACTACAAACTGGGCTCCTACGCCCGTTTCTTGCACCCGAGTTGACCTTTCAGTGTCCAGCTTTCCGGTACGGTCGATGAATCCTACTTTAAAGAGCTCCGCGACTAGATCTATTAGTCCCGAACCACATATTCCTTTAGGCTTACCTCCACCGATTACAGAGTACCGTAGGTCATCGTCGGTTATTTCTACTCGTTCGATGGCGCCTTTGCTGGCCCGCATTCCGCTTCTAGCCCCAGTTCCCTCGAATGCCGGTCCTGCAGAGGCCGAGGCAGAAAGCATCCACTCCTTGTTTCCTACCAGAATCTCTCCGTTGGTTCCGATGTCAATTAACATTGTCAGATCATCCCTACGGTGAATTCCCGAAGCTAGCACTCCAGCAGTGATATCGCCTCCTACCCAGCCTCCTATGGAAGGCATGGAGTAGAGAAGTCCCCGTGGGTTTATCCTGATTCCCACTTCTGCTGCCCGTATAGGAGGAGGATTGGTGGATAACGGAACGTAAGGATCCTTCCTAATATGAGTGGGATCGAGCCCCAAGAGGAAGTGAAGCATGGTGGTATTGCCCGAGCAGATTACTGTAGTGAGATGTTCCAATTCAAGTTGGTTCTGGCTAACTAAGGTGGATATGAGCTTATTGATATCCTCTATTATGACCTCCTGTAGCTTCTCTATCCCGGTCTGATCGGAGTAAATTATCCGCCTGGTAACCTCCTCCCCGTGTTCTATTTGCGAATTGTATCGAGCCTCTGCTCCCAATGTGTTACCATTACTTAAATCCACCAGATGAGCTACTACGGTGGTGGTTCCTATATCTATGGCAACCCCGTAGTTCTGGGTGGTCCTGTTGCCGTCTTCCAGTTGAATTACCTCTGTAGTTCCTCCTCGTCTTCCCAGGGTAACTGTTACTCCCCAGTTGTTGTTTCTTAGTAGGTTCTGAATATTACTGAGCACCTTCAGGCCCATTTGCATTGTTGGGACCTCCTCCTTACGGCGAATTTCCCTGTATAATCTCTGATGATCAGCCAAGTTGTCCTGTAGGTTAGGAGAGGGAAGTTGAAAGAAGCGTTTTTTTACCAGTGGTTCGTGTTTGTAAGACTGTTCTCCCGCCGTCAAGGCCTTGAACCGTTGGGCATCCTCATCAATTAGTATTTGGCCTTCTTCTGCCCTGGACTCAGGAGGCACTTCAACCTCTAGTTGTTCTACCACCTTTGTTTGACAAGCTAGGACGTAACCTCCCTTGACTTCCTCGCGACTCAGTAAAATAGTAGGTTCGGCTTTCACTTCGCCCTTTGTTACTTTTACCTTGCACCCTGCGCAGATCCCGTCCCCGCCACAGATACTGTTTAACCTGATTTCAGCTTTGGCAGCAGCTTCTAGTAAGGTGACACCTGTTTTGACTTCTATCTCTTTTGATTCTTCGTCTAAGCAAAATTTTACTTTTGGCATGATTGTAATTAAGTTAAATTCAAGCTAGATGTTGGTTCACACCTTATCCTTTTAACTCTGGCCATTCTTTGTTTAGGAACCTAGGAATGCTGGCAGCATCTTCCGGGCCTACGAGTACTTCCCAGCCTCCTTCTTCCTGGATGGACATTCGTAGTACTGCGACCAGACCGGGGATGATCAACTTATTGTGGTCTACTTTGTCCATTGCTCCTTGCTTTTGAATGAGTTCAGCTACTGTTTCACCTGATAACTGGTCATCCGCGTAAGCATTTAATATTCCTAGTCCGTCAGTATCCATCACGGTGATGTATGCTGGTTGCCCGCTATTAGCGACCTCTGTTTCCACTGTAAAATACGTCAGTGAGAAGTTGGTAGTAAATAGCACTGGTGAGTCCTTTCCGGGTTCTCCCACCTCGTACAGTTTGGCTTCTACTGAGTTGTTGACCTGAGGATCGATGTAGACGTGTTGTCTTACGGTTAAGGGAGCCAGGACCTCCCACTTCTCGATTCCCTCCATAACTAGCAAGGATGCGTACTTCAAGATGTATGTAGATGCCTGGGCTACTTCTTGGAAAGGATTTTTATTGGTGCAACGGGTTATCACTGGATAACCCAGGGGCTTAAATTCTTTCTCTAATGCCGCTCTTCGAATAGTCGTCAATTTTTCTAGGTGATCGTTCATTCCATCTGCCTCTGGCGCGAGTACTAAGTTCTCTACTCCTTTTTCCTTTATTCGCTGAGTATTAGAAGCTAATTCTTCCAAGCTGGACCCAATTACCACCAATGGCGACTCGTAACTGTGAGCCAACTTGGACATCTTTTCCCAGTTTTCTTCGGTAGCCCCGTAAATTAGGGGTGAATCCTCTCCACTTATTCTTAAAGCTTCTTCCATTACCTCAGCGTCGTAGGAGATGAGTATCAAAGGGCAATTACTCTGGCTTAGTGCAACCTCGACTAAACTAGCGAACTGCTCGGGGTTGCTATCCGTATGCTCCAAGGCGAGCAAATTGACACCAATAACTTCACCAACTCTTTCAAATTCGAGATCATTGACTTTGGCGATATCCGTTTGTAATTCCTGGCTCGATAAATTGTCTTGTAGCTTGATCGCTACCCCGGTGGGTCGGTAGAATTTTTCTTCATGTCTGAAAAGCACGGTTTCCTGGCCAACTTCTACCTGATTGTCGCCCTTACCTATTGTGATTTTTCTTATTGGGGGCGCAGAAGCCTCAGCCAATTCTTCTATTGCCTGATCGCTAACATGTGGACATTCGTCTAGTGACGCTTGTTTGCTAGCAACTTGCATGGCAAAGGCCATACAGGTGGGTAAATTACAATCCCCACAATTGGATTGAGGTAAGAGTTTATAGATATCCATCGCTGAAATTTCTCCCAATCTATGTTCCTCCTCTTAATTGATTGTTCTCTACATTATTGGTTCCATTTCGAGAGCGGGATGTTCTACCTGTTGTAAGAATTCCACTAACTCGTCTGACTTCACGGCGTTATCCTCGGTTGCAATCTTGTCCATAAATTCAGGTTTTCCTATCTCCTCTAGCCTGTCAGTGAGCCTTCCTCTAATCTCGTCCTTCAGCACCTTTGGCATCCAGACGACCCTTTCGATTCCCTCATGGCCATCAGGTACGTCCGCGGAAATGAACTTTTTAGAAGTGATATAAATCTTTCCAATTCCGATAAAGCCAGGCGTTTGTATACCTCCTCCCACCTGTCCCGCCATGTGGGAGAAAGTCATCCCCACTGGAGTCATATCTAAATATTCTCGAGATACTATCATTACACCATTAGCTTCGGGGACGATTGCCACTATAGCCTCGAAACACCCACAGGAAGTCATCGGATCTTTAATCATCGAGTACGCACTGAATCTTTCTAGGTTTCCATCCGTCTCCCGAGCCAAAAACTCGTTTACCCCTTTCCATTGTCCGTACTTTTCATCAATTAGTTCTCCTTTCTGTACGGGTTGATTTGGCCCGTGAGGCTTCATCTCGTGGGCAGCCTTACAGTCAAGCCATGTGTATGCACCACATAAGCCCAACCTTTCGGGAGTCACGATACAGACGTGATCAGGAGCAAAGCTTTGGCACAGGGTGCAAGAATAGAAGGTATCGACATCCTTATCACGCATACCTTCCATTCGTTCGTCCCTCTGGTAATAAATCTCTTTAGCTTCTTGCAGCGGTTTTTCTATCTCGTCTTCATCGGTGATCAGCGTGACCTCGACCTTGTCTATAATAGAAGAAAAGTCTTCCTTGATTTTGCTTTTAATAATTTCTCCGAAGTGCTTAACCCTGAAACCTTTCTCATAGCTATCCTTGCTTATCCTGAGCCAGGGGATATCCCGCTGACCCATGTGGAATATCCCAGATGCCCAGCTAATAAACTCGTGAAACCTCCGCTCAACTATGGTTTCGAAATCCTCCTTAAACTCACGGCCTGCTACCTTCGCAATGATCCCCAGTGGCATACTTTCTCCGACTTCAATAGTTTCGTCAACATCAGGGCCGATCAGTGTTATTTTTTCATCTTCCACTTCATCCATTTCTCTTTTTCTAAGGAGCTCAAATGCTGGTTTTTTTTGGCCACCAAATTCGACTCTCATCTCTTCTTTTCGAACGGACTCTCCTTCAAATCCCGCACCAAAGGGAACCGGAACGTCCACTTCAGATGCTTCTATTTCTACCCCTCTGACCTCTATTGCCTTGTTCGTTATCTTATCAAGGTCTATCCCTGAGACCACATGTTCATATCTGCATATCCCCCGGGGCAAGATTTCGGGTAAGTCTACGTTGGAAATAACCGGAAACCCGAAATTTATCGCACCAGCGGCAGTAGCGTATTTCTCGTCCGTTATTAACTGATCCGAATTGATTCCTTCGTCTTCTCCTAGAGCTAGAACAAAGGCGTGCACACGCTTCCGATTATAAAGTAGGATGTCCTTTGCTTCTTTCAATTCTCCCGGCTCGATCCCGCCAAAGGTTAAGGAAGCCCGTGCGGCGAAGTTCAATGCGTGAACCGCTGCTGAAGTGTCTTTCCCATAAGGAACCAGGAACGTGTCCCAACTCATTTCTATCCCCTCTTCGTCCAGTTGTTCTGCCATGCTTTTACCATTGGACGAAGAAGCCATGAATACAAGGATATTTCTTGCTTGAAGTTCCTGTGCCAATGTGACGGCCTGCTCGTTCGAAGGCAAGGATCCTACGCAGGCGGCAAATCCCGGCATGCGGCCGTCGACAAGTTTAATACCTTGAGTTCTTAAGGTGGAGTCATCGGTAAACCCAAGCCATGGATCTTCCGGATGTTCGCCGTTTACCAATTTTAGCGCTTCTATGATCTCCTGGGAAACTAGGGTGGCAATTCCTGCATCCAGGGTATCCCCGAGATATGGCGTCCATAAGCTTTCCTGTGGAGTTTGAGGAAGTAAACGTTGAGCTCTCTTAAGGGGCTCATTCAAATCCGCTAGGGTTTCTACTTTGACTCCGGTAAGAGAGTAAATCAATGGGAGATAATAGTTCGTGTTGGGAAATTTGACTTCTGTATCGGGGTCCTTGGCCTTAGTGGTTGTCTTTAATTTGTCCTCTGCCTGTTTGACGTACTTTTTAGCGCCACGGATGGCGGCGGTTGCGATTATCTTTGACATTGCTCACCTCCTTTTGTCCGATTTTTTGTGCGAACCACCAAAGATTCGCATGTCACAATTTATTATTAGTTTTCGGTAGAGCGAAATCATAGCGACAAACACCTGGATAGCTCATCAAATATGTCAGCTATCTCATTTTCAATATTCTCCGCAGTAACAGGTAAACCATCTCTCGAAGCTTTCCTGACTTCGTCTTGATAACGAATTAACCCAAGTGGGGGAGTGGGGAGTTCAGTTGAGATCATGTCTTTGTCTGCTGAGTCCCGGATTTTATTGGCTATTACATAGAGGTTGTTTATTCCAAGATGAGCTGCGAGAGCTGTTATTCTTTTTTTCGTCTCCAGGCTCTTTTTGTCCGGATTTACTACCACGATCAAGGCATCCATTGCTTGGGCAGTCCCTCTACCAAGATGTTCAATCCCTGCCTCCATGTCTACGAGTACTAATTCGTCTCGAGCTAGCAAAATATGATCGAGCAATGCTTTTAAGAAATAGTTTTCCGGGCAGGTGCAACCATTACCTCCATATCTGATAGTTCCCATCTCAAGGAGTTTGATTCCATCTTTTTGTAGGCAAAATCTATCCGGAATGTCATCAACCTTGGGATTTAATTTTAACAATCTCCCTCCCCCTGTGCGCTCATTTATTAAATCCTTAAACTCTATTAAAGGGGTTATCTCTCTCTCTTTGAATCCCAGTTGAGAGGCCAAGTTAGCGTCCGGATCAGCATCTACAACCAGCACTTTAAAGCCTGACCGGAACGCCTCTCTAGCTAGAAGTGCAGTGAGGATAGTTTTACCTACTCCCCCTTTACCGCTTATTGCTAGCTTCACTTTTTGACGGCTCCTTTGTATACGTTGTCTGTGAGGGATCTATTGTGAGAATTAAATAGTTCGGAAACATGTGATAAATTTCTTTTCTTGGACCGACATTATTTCACCCGGCCCACCTGAAACTTATATTTGAGTTTATCAACTTCCTAATCTTCTGTCAAACTTGACGGTAATATTGTGGATTAATTACTTACAGATGAAACTTATTACGGTTTGTAAATGTAGTATGTGAAGAATATTGGTGCCTACTTTAGTCACCTTTGATAATTCTATCGTGGAAAACCAAGATGCTTGTCTATTGCAGGTCTGCCTGGATGAGGGGTCAGTTGGCAGAATCTGGAGGAGAAAGGTAGTGGTTTTAAGAGCGAAATTTGTCCTATGCAGCAATAGCTTAAGTCAATTACCCCGCCCCAAGTCTGCTATGATGAAGGATGTAAAAAAGGGGACTACCCCTCACAATGAAATAAACTACCAACTCATGAGGAGTGATCCCAATGAAGTTAGGTAATGATAGCTCAGTACAAAGTACATATTTAAACTGGGTGCTGGAGCCCCGCAGCTTGCTGGAGGGATGAATTGGCTGGTTTTGGTGAAGAGAGCCGTTTAAAAGAAAAAACGAGAAAGTAAATAAATAAGAATTCCGATACCAATAATTCCACCGATTATTACACATATCAATTTGACCGCGAACCGCTTTGCGTATTTTGTTTCTTCTTCGCTCAAATCTGGGTTCCGTGGATTGTTGAATTCTATTTTTTTGGCTTTTTTTCGCTGTTTTACGGACTTACTAACTCTCCCCTGTTTCCGGTAGACAACGGCAAGATTATGTTGAGCGTTAACGTGATCTTCGTTTTCTTCAATGGCTCTGTTATAAGCATATTCTGCTCTATCTAAATCTTCTGAGTCAAAGTAAATATTACCAAGTCTATAATAAATCTTGTCTTTGTTTACATCTAGTTGAAGAGCCTTTACCAACTGTTCAATTCCTTCCTCGTATTTCTTTCCTTTCCTTAGTTGTTTTGCCTGATTGATCGCTTTTTGTACTCTTTCTTTCTTTTCGGTAGAAGATAGTTCGGCAACAGATGTATTTACTGACTCTTCAGACTTTCCTTTGCTTTCTTTATGTCTTTCCATGTTTGATATTTTGGACTCCCCTTTTCCTTGGAAGGATAGCGTAGCAGATAGCTGGGATGGTACATTGGAAGAACTTGTATATTGCCGCGCCAATTGTAAAATGTGCCCCTGACTTTTGTTATTCCCTGGTCGTTGTTAAGTAAGGCTTTGGTTGCAGTATTTCCTAGCGTGACAATAATTTCTGGATTAATTTCGGCTATTTGTGCTTCAAGGTAGGGCAAACAGGCTTCACTCTCCTCAGGTTTTGGTTCCCTGTTTTTAGGTGGCCGGCACTTAACTACATTGGTGATGAATACATCCTTTCTATCAATTGCCACCGAGTTTAGTATTTCTGTTAGTTTATTCCCGGCTCTACCCACGAACGGACGGCCTTGTTTATCTTCTTGCTCTCCTGGACCTTCTCCCACAAAGAGAATTTCAGAATTAGGAGAGCCTTCTCCAGGAACCGCGTTTGTCCTGGTCTCTGACAAATGACACCTTGTACAGGACCGTATTTTTTCTCCAATTTCGTCAAGATTCAATTTTAACAAATCCTCTTGATCGTTTTGAGCCACAAATAGCACCTATAATTCGCATTCTAGGGTAAACGGTGATTCAACCAGCTGTCAATGCCTTGAATTCTCTCTATGAGTAACAGAAGAGCGGGCAACGGGATTCGAACCCGCGACTTACAGCATGGGAAGCTGTCGCTCTACCACTGAGCTATGCCCGCGGATGACTTAATTATAACAGGATAGTGAATCTGTGACAACATATCGAGAACCAGGTCACACAATCAAGGTAATCTGCGTCAATGTTGGATGATAGGTATCTTTACAGTACCGAGAATTAATGCCTTTGGCACGAGCTAAAGGATCTGACCTTTCCTCTCAAGTTTATCTTATTGAAGCTAAAGAGCCTGGGCAGCTCCTGTGGTCTAACTTTCGGTACTGTTACCAGTTGATTGTGCCAGCTGCTATTTTAATTCTACGAGCGCACCCTTACATTGGTCTAAGGGTACCTGCAAATACCTGCCAGGCGAGAAGGCTTTTAGCAACCAGACTTAACAGAATGTACACTCTTTCTCCAAAGAGATAGTCTTCCCATTTGCCAACCTTTTTGTATTGCAATACCATATTGACCGCGAATATGTTGAAGAACACGAATAGAGAGCCGAATATCGCGTAAACGAATGTTGGAATTGAGGTTTCCGCAGTTGCTTCAGCCCCAAACAGGTGTAGAGCTATGATTACCCAGGGCATAATGCCCATGATGCTTCCGTAAATGAACGGGCGCCAATCGGCTGATTTGCCGGGTTTGCTGTATAGTTCCATTGCCATTCCGAATAAGATCATGGCTGCGTTTACAAAAAAGATTAGGATTAGAGCCGACAAATCATAAACTCCTGTTAACATAGCAATAATCACGATCATCAATGAAGCGCTGAGAGAATATTCGTACCAGCGGAACCGGTTCAAGCTGTTTTTCAAATCTCGTTTATAGGTCTTAAACCCCACAGTGGAGACAAAGAAATGTGCAAACGCAGAAAGAAAAAAGAACACAGCTACCATCGGTCCAATCCTCAATTGACCCAACATATTTAGATTTTGTTCCAGACTGGTAGTAGCGGGGACAAATTGTAAATATGAGGTGGTTACAGGCAGCGAAAAGTTACTGCTCAATAAGAGGACTGCGATACCCTGGACTAGATGAAGTACTCCCATACCACTGTTAAAAAACCTCAGCCTTGAAAATACGTTGCCGCTGATATCGTTTTCTCTACTTGACTTACCTTCTTCTTTGCTAGTCATGAGCCCTCCCTCGTTTGTATTGTATTCTGAAAAAGCTGACTTCTTTATTATAGCGTAACAATTACAAAATTAAAACGATTATTACTAAAAAGCTGGCATCCCAACTTACAAGTCAAGTGTGGTAACATGCCCTTGTTCATATCTTGCTAGCTATAAATGGGCATTATAGAACCTTTTTGTGACCGCCAATTTACACAAACTAGGTTCTTCACAATCGGAACTATCAGTGTTAGTACTTTAGGGGCTTTTGCTGAAGGCTGATATGCTAATACAAAAGGATCATTGGGTTTCTATAGAGTCTCGACAGTAGATATATATTCTCTTACTCGTCTTGACATTATGCTCGAGTCTATATATAATCAAATCAAACAAGTAAGTAAAAAGTGCTTACTTGCCAAGACTTAGCCACTTTTATATAATCGAGGAGTGATTTACTGTGAAAATGAGAAACGTCGCAGTTTTTTGGATTGTATCTCTGTTCGTCTTTTCCTTACTCACTTTAACTGTTGCAGGTGCCCAGGACGTTTTACGTGCCGATGGTTCTTCCACGGTGTATCCAATTGCTTCAACAGCCGCAGCTTATTGGAACGCTAATCCTCCGGCATCTGATACGGAATACTGGGGACCCGAGAGATTTAACATCGATACAGATAAGAACCTCGCGGAGTACTGGGCTGGTCTCTCCGGGTTAGAGCCATTTAACGTAGTTGTAGGTCTTTCTCACTCTGGAGTTGGGCTGACCAAGGTTGAAAACGGACAGGTTGACATTGGTGACGCATCCGCCGCAGTAGAGTTTGAGTTTCCCGATTACAGTCCAGCACAACTGAGCAAATTTACCGATCACGTAGTTGCCAAAGATCATCAGGCTTTTTCGGTTTCCAAAGAGATATACGATGCCGGTGTTAACTTTCTAACAAAGGGAGAACTGGTTGCTATTTTCAATGGCGATATCAAAAACTGGAAACAAGTAGGCGGTCCCGATAGAGAAATTCAGGTAGTTGGTCGTGCGGTTGGTTCCGGTACGGAAACTATGTTCAGAATCAACGTTTTTGGGACCACGGATGTAGACCCTGCTGGTGTTGATATCAGGAAGGGACAAAATCAGATGGTGAAGCAGACTTTAATACAGTCAGACAACGCGATCGGTTATCCGGGTGTTGACTTTGTTAGCTCAGAGAATCCCGCAATCGAGGTAGTATGGGATGACGGTAATCGTTATTCGGTAGAAGATCCTGGCTGGCCGCTGGGACGTGAGCTTCACATGTATACCTACCAGGGTACGTCAACCAAGGAAGCAGCATTCTTGCGGATGATTTTAAGTGACTTTGGTCAACAAATCTTCGTTGAAGAAAGTACTGACTATTACCCACTTTCGGAGAAGGAACAGGCAGAAGCGTTGGCTAAGCTTCCTGAAATAGGGTAACAAATGACTTTACACTAACAACTTATGACCACCACGAGTGATAAGTTAGAAAAAAGTTAATTGACTTACTCCCCCATATTTGCTAAAAGTGGTAAATATGGGGGATTTGTTAATGAAGGAGTAACCGTACAACAACAAGTTTTATGATTGAAAAACTGGGTGTTAATCTCAAGTATTTTCTCGGGTTCATTGTTGGTGTAAGTACAGCGGGACTGTTTCTCTTATTTATTTTAGTTAAGACCTTTAATATATATCTTTTTTTAATTTCTCTTCTGGGAATTTTACTCGGATGGTTCTTTTTTGAAGACCAAACCGCAAAAGTATTGTTATTTGCTGCTTCGACCTCAGCAGGAGCAATCCTATTACTAATAGCGGTGTTCCTTCTCCTTAGAGGTTTTCCTGCATTTCAAACCGATCCATTGTTCTTTATTTCGGGCTCGACCTGGAACGTCTATAAGGATATTTATTCACTGGGCCCAATGATTTGGGGATCATTGATTGTTACATGTGGTGCGACGCTTATCGCTGCACCCATGGGCATTGGGGCAGCAATTTTCATAGGAAAGTTTTGTCCAGAGTGGTTAAGGGGAATTCTAAAGCCCGCCATCGAGTTGCTAGCCGGTATACCCAGTGTTGTCTATGGTTTTATCGGTTTTATGTTACTAAATAAAGCAATTATGACCTACTTTGCCATACCGAATATGGGCCAATTTTTTGCTCCGGCGATTATCCTCGGGTTTATGGCTTTACCCACGATAACCTCGGTCGCTGAGGACGCTATAGACGCGGTTCCGGATCATCTAGAAAAAGGAGCTCTGGCTCTCGGGGTTACAAAATGGCAGGCGATTAAAGAAGTTACACTACCTCTTGCCTCATCAGGAATTACAGCTGCACTTATTTTGGGAATTGGCCGGGCACTAGGCGAAACGATGGCCGTAACCATGATGCTGGGCCATAAAACCAAGTATCCCTCTCCCCTGTTTGATATTTTCGAGCCAGGTGAGTCGCTGACTTCGTTAATCGCTTCTCAAATAGGTGAAGCATCCGGGGAAGCTGTAGATGCGCTGATGGGGGCGGGACTGTTATTGTTTTTTATGGTTCTCGTTTTATCGTCTGTGTCTAGGCTAATTCAAAGCAGACTGCAAAGGAGGTTCAGACGAGGTTGATTTCTAATCGGTTTGCTTTATTGGTGAAAAAATCTATATACCTTCTTTGGTTTCTTCTATCGCTTTGTTCTATTCTTGGGATTGTGCGGCTGATACTAGATACCGACGCCCTCTCAACCTTGAATTTGAACATTGTTGGTGGAGTCGTTGTTTCCCTAACTTCCCTTACGTTTATCGCCAACTGGATGATCGAAGAGATTCAACCACAATTTGGGCAATTTGTGTTTGCTCTGTTCTTGATGCTATTTACAGGGGTAGTTTTCCTGTTTTTCCCCAATCAGGGAGTTGTACTCCCTGATTTAGAAGGAGAAGTTACGCCGATATTGGCGACACTTTCGCTGTTCTTTGTACTGGCGATTGGCAGTGGCTGGCTCGGCTTTTTGCAACTGATGGACAATCCTGCATTAAATAGTCAATCTGCTGTGAAGTACTTTACTGCCTTATCCGTAGTTGTTCCATTAGCGGTGTTGGCGTTTTTCGTCATTTACACCATTACCGAGGGATCTGGGGTAATTACGTGGAGGTTTATCTCTCAAAGATCCGATCTTATGCGGGGCACTGCAGGAATATTTCCTGCAATAATGGGTACTGTGTGGTTGATTGTTGGTGCTACTTTACTTGCCGTTCCAATTGGTGTTGGGGCGGCTGTTTTTTTAACTGAGTATGCAAAGCGGAAGTGGATCAAACAACTTGTGGGTGTGACAGCGGATTGCCTGTGGTCGACACCCAGTATAGTGTTTGGTTTATTCGGGTATATTTTTTTGGTGCCAAGAATTACCGGACACTCCACTTTGCTCGCAGGGCAGATTATTCTGGCAAGCATGCTGTTGCCGTTGACCATTGCTACCTCCACCGAAGCATTGATATCTGTGCCGGACGAGTTTCGTAGTGGAAGTCTGGCCCTGGGTTCCAGCAATTGGTGGACGATCAGGACTGTCGTTCTACCGTCTGCTGTGCCCTCAATTGTTACCGGCGTTTTGCTGGGTATTGGCAGGATCGCAGGTGAGACGGCACCTATTATGTTAATCGCGGTTACCTCTCATACTACTGCGCCAAAATTCTTCTCGCTGGGGGCGCCATATTTTCACCTGGGGGCGCTGTTTAGGGAGATAGATGCGTTGCCTTACAGGTTGTATTCGATTTATAAAGCTGGTGTTGGCGGAAGTATACACGAGGCCTGGGGCACTGCTTTGGTATTAATTGCAATAGTGTTATTGTTTTATGGGTTGGGGATTGTAACCAGAAGCTACTTTCGTAGGCGTAGGGGTTGGTAAGAGTTACTCGCAACCAAGAACCTGAACATGGTACCTGGAGTTAATGGATATAAATGTGGATAGTAAATAATTTCTTTCTTTATTGAATGAAATGGAGAGACAAATGATCAAGAAACGGATTAAAGAAAAACAATCAGAAAGTAATATTGAAACGGCGATCAGGATATCGAATCTGGATGTCTATTATGGCGACGAGAAGGCATTAACCAATATCAACTTAGAGGTTCTGCGAAAGAAAGTCACGGCGCTAATTGGTCCCTCTGGTTGTGGAAAATCTACGCTTTTGCGAGCTATTAATCGAATGAACGACTTGATAGATGGGGCCAGGGTAGATGGCGAAATTATTGTAGACGGCCAGGATATTTATGCAAAAGAGGTTCAAGTAAGCAAGCTAAGACAAAAAGTCGGTCAGGTTTTTCAAAAGCCAAACCCCTTTCCGAAAAGCGTTTACGATAATATCGCATTCGGTCCCAGAGCTTTTCGGCATCAGTTACGAAAATCAAACAGAGATCTGAGAAGCCTGGTTCCGAATTTTTTTCACAGGAATGGGGAACGAAGTCCCATCGATGGTCGGGCCATGGATGAAGTCGTTAGAGACAGCCTGGAACAAGCTGCGTTATTGGAAGAAGTAGAAGAAAAATTGCACCAATCCGCCATGGATTTGAGTGGCGGTCAACAACAGCGGCTATGTATCGCCAGGGCTTTAGCTACCAAGCCTGAGATTATCTTGATGGACGAACCAACTTCCTCACTTGATCCTATATCCGCGGGCAAAATCGAGGACTTAATTGACGATTTAAGTCAGCAATACACAGTTTTAATTGTTACCCACAATATGCAACAGGCAGCAAGGATATCGGATATTACTGCTCTTTTGTGGTTGGGTGAACTCATTGAGATAGATGAGACAGAAAGCCTGTTTGAACAACCTGAAAAGGATCTAACGGAGCGTTATATAACAGGTCGCGTCGGCTAGTAAAGGATTTTTGTTGCCAGAGTTTCAAACTAATTTCAGGTTACAAGGTTTAGCTGGATGTATGCCCTGTTTTCTAGGATTTTTTCAATACTATCTCTCCAATTATTCTCCATAATCCATACTCGACTACCTCGAAACTATCTCCTGTAACTGCAACTATTAAACTTGCGTTTTCCCAGTCGGGAAAAGCTTCTTTAATATTGTCCTCCGCGATGGGATTCAGGTCACTTAATAAGTCCTCGGAGTGGAGAAAGTGTATGCTTCTATCTATCTCCAGTAACATTGCACCGCGGGCCCCCTCGCGAATGGCTAGATCTCGGAAACTCCATGCTGGACCCGATAAGCCCTGGAGGTCTGCTAAGAGTGCTGAAGCAGCAACCTTCCCCATAGACAGGTCTTTCAGATCTATAGGCTTCACTTCACGGACTGACTCTAGCAGTGGACCAAATGCAAGCTTTCCCATATCCGATAAATGGGTACCCTGTTTGTCCATTATAACAATCCCTTCAGTTTGTAAGTGTTCCAGCACAGTGCGTACAGAACTCTCGGAAGCGCCAACTTGCTCCGTCAGCGTTCTTCGGCCTAGGGGACCATTTTTGAGCAAGTAAATCAATTCTGAAGCTAAGGGGTTTCTGAGTATTTTAGCCATTTGTTTATGTAAGGTGTATATTACCTAACCAGATAAAAACTTGAGAACGGAAATTTCAATATCCCTGATAATTTCGAAAGATGTATCGCCATGCCACAAACTTTCTAACACTCCGGGTTTTTCAGGTGCAAATATCATCAGGTCATATCTGCCTTCCCTCGCTTCGTTTATCAGCTCAGTGGTCAAACTGCCAATCCTATGTCGAATTTCCGTTTCTAGTCCCTCGGCTAGCAATATCTTTTTTGCGCTATTGAGATGCTCGCGCTCTTCCTCTTCGTAATCTCTCCTGACTTCAGTTAGGCCCTGTTCATCTTCCGTGGAAGTATATCCTTCAAAATGGGGGTGGCCTTCCTCGAGAACTGATAAAAATGTGACTGTGGGGTTGGAATACTTAAACAGTCGGCTTATAAAACGGGCAAGCTTGACGCAGCGGTCCTTGTCTCTTGGAATATGCATTAGTACTCTTTCGCAGGACTTGATATTTCCTTTATGAACCAGAATCGGCAAGTTCGACTGTTTGAGTATTGGCTTGACATGAGCTCCAAGGATCTCTTTTGCAAATCCCCCTCTACCAAACGCGGTTAACACAAAGAGATCAAATTGCCTGTTGCTGAGTTTTTTTGAAACTTCCTCCACAGGATCACCTTTGGCAGAAAGGTTAACTAACTCCACCGAGGTATCGTCAAATGTGATATCTGCGTTGTCGAAAGTCTCTTTTTGTTTGAGGTTAGTTATATGTTGACTTTGCTCTTTAGCCAAGTCCCTTCGCTTTTTTTCGTCGACAGCTGATATTTCTTCGGTGATGTAGAGGATTGTTAATTGTTCTAGGGATGTAGACAGCATGCTTTTTAAATAGGACAGTGCATTTTGATCTTCTTTCCGTCCTTGGCTGTAATATAGAACCTTTAAACCCATAATTCGTTTTCACCTTACTTGGGGATTATCCCGGTTAAAATCGGACTCGTTATTACTGCCATCGTCAAAGTTTATAGAATACCCATCCAGTTCCACCATATTGTAACTACTATGAACAGAATACCGAATGCAGCTACTGTCATCAATACTCCCGCTTTGATAAAATCTTTTGCTTTTACATATCCAGACGAGTAAATTATTGCGTTGGGAGGAGTTGCGATAAGTAGCAAGAAACCAAAAGATGCTGAAATTGCCGTTAACAAAGTGACAAATATCGGGTTGAGAGTACTGTATTCACTTAATTTCAAGGTTATTGGCCCCATCACACTGGCAGCTGCAGCGGCACTCATTAAATTGGTCATTGAAGTCGTCAGGAATGATACTGCAACAGCAATAGGGGCGAATCCCGTTAAGTTAAGACCTTCACGTAGGAAATTCATCACTGTGCTCGCAATCCACCCGGCAGCACCTGTGCGGTTCAGTAGAGAGCCCATACTCAAAGCTCCCATATAAATTACTATGACGCCCCAGTTAACACCGCGCTGATATTCCTCCCAGTCCACGATGCCAAATATGAGGTACAGGGTTGCTCCTATGAGGGCAATAATCCCGAGACCTATCATGGTACCGGCGGTAATCCACAGAGTTACGATAGTAGCAAATATCACCAAGGTCAACCAGGTTTCACCTGTAACTTCTCTTTCTTCAAGCTCCTCTCTTAGACCGGCAACGGCAAGTGAGATATCGGTTATCTCAGGTTTAAAAACTAGATTCAGCACGAATCCTGTAGTAGGTATGAGTAACAACGTTATGGGAAAAGATAGCAAAATCCATTGGCCGAAGCTGATTTGATTATGGGTCATTTCATCTAGTAAACCTAACATAACTATGTTTCGACCACCCCCGGTTGGAGCATATAATCCACCGATAGTTGCACCATAAGCCACGGAGAAGAGTAAATATTTACTCAGGTTTGCAATGTCTCTGTTTGTTTCTCCACGAGTGGTTTTAAGTAACGAAATGACCAGTGGAGTAAGCACCGCTGCGACCACGTGGTCAGCAATAAATCCTGCTAAAAGGGCAGCAGTGGTGATTATCGATAGGCCAATTTTTCGTGCATTATTTCCGACCTTGTTGATGAGTATCAATATCAATCTTTTTCCGATTGCCTGACTGTTTAAGGCCACGCCGATCATCAGTGCCCCCATAATGAAGAAAACGGCATCGTGCATGAAAGACTTTGCAACTTGGGTAGGCATTCCTAAGCCCATTAATACTTGGTAGATTGCGATAAAAAAGATAATTCCGGGAAGGGGGATTGGTTCAGAGATAAAGAGTATAACCACAGTTGCAAGCAAGGCCAGAGCCTTTAGACCATCTCTAGACAGACCACTGGGAGGAGGAAACGAGAGAATTACAGTGATAACTAGGATAGAAACAAGTATCCAGAACCATGTTGAATTTAAGAACTGTTTAAATTTATTTATGGGCATTATTTGCGACTTACTATTTGTTGACTATGGATTTATGAATTGTTTTACGGAACGTGGCTTTACTCGTTAGCAACTTAACTTATACCTAAATTGCCCGGATGTTGCAACTTAGTTGATTCCCCTGTGGCCAACATTGTGGTCGGCTGTACCCATTGTAATTAGAACCTCAGCGCCATTCAATTTGCGCAACGTTTTGTATAATATCTTTACATATAACAGAGTAATTGGTAATATCTGACAATTTATTCAGGTATTTGTTGTTATAACTGTTGACAAACTACCTATATCACTATATAATACACTTGTGTTCCTTGAAAAAGGCAGGATTACCGCGAGGTAATTGCGCAAAGGTACAGGTCTTCTTGCACGGAAGACGGCTGATCTACCAAGGCAATCATGAAATTCATCAGGGTGATTTCCTTGGTTTTTTTATTTGAAGAAACACTTCGGAGCTGTTTTGATGGTTTGTCATCCGTGTGTTCTTCTGGGAATTTAGCTTATGTGCCTGGGATATTTTCTTTCCATTACCTTATCGTTAAAAATCAATCCTTCGGGCAAGTAAGTGCTATATCACCTATCTTAGGGGGTTCATTCTAATGCAAACGACTATCTATTACCGGGAGAAGGACAATTACCTCATCGACAAAGTCGAGGAAAAAGCTAGTAGAGAACGAAAAAGTAAGAGTGCTGTTATCCTCTCTATATTGGAAGAGTATTTCGAAGCAGAACAGAAGCTTGGCGAAATACTACGTGATCTTGGAGCGCTGTCCTCAGACAAACTTAACAGCGCCTTGGAAGTCCAACGGACCGAACAGACGGATAAAAAGCTTGGCGAGATACTTCTCAATAATGATTACGTCCGGGAAGTTGATTTGGACCGGGCTTTAGACATTCAACGCAAGATCGAAACGTGAGTCTTTGCCGGCTAACATTGATTCTCATTGATGTTGCGGCTCTGACTATATCATACAAGGCTACCTGATACGTAGCGCAGATTGCTTCAGCGTGAATTTATACCTAACTTTTTACAGCTTTCCCGATCTCTAAATCCTGTCACGTCGATTTTGGGAGTATTAGGGTAGAAGTTTTGGCCAACACTCGTTTCTCCATAGTAAATTGGATGCTGGATCAACTTCATATTCTCAAATTGAACATACGGATAGCCTAAATTTTTTAATAAACGTGCAAAAATTGCTTGATCTAAGTGCCCATAAGTAGCTGTATTTAATGTCTCTAGCAAAGCAAAATGGATCGGAATGCGTAAGGTTCTACAGAACATCCAAATATCGGTTGATGTATGAGAAAGTGGTTATCCCAGATTTAGAGACGGGTCCGGACCCAGCTTTAAATCCGAAGGCCCCGAGCCGTTTTTGAACTTATACGCCGCTGTAATGGCGACCATGGCTCCATTATCCGTACACAGTTCTAACGGAGGGAATGACGAGGTCATACCATTACTTTTTGCCCGTTCGGTTAGCACCTTTCTTAATCTTGAGTTTGCCGAGACTCCTCCCATGACAGATATGTGACTGACTTTTTGTTTGTCTGCCGCGTGTAGAGCTTTCCCCACAAGTGTATCAACTGCGGCTTCCTGGAAAGATGCTAACAGGTCCGCTAAATCGTAGCTTCCGCTGTCCTTAATCTCGCGATAAACCGCACTTTTTAATCCAGCAAAAGAAAAGTCTAGGCCGGTGTTAAGCATTGGGCGAGGGAATTCATACCTTTCGGGGTCGCCCTTTTTGCTAATTTCATCGATCTTTGGGCCCGCGGGATATCCCAGATCAGTCATATATCCAACTTTGTCGAAAGCTTCACCAACGGCATCGTCTCTTGTTTCTCCGAGACGTTTATACTTTCCCCAGTCTTTGACAAGAATTAGGCTTGTATGACCGCCAGAGACTAACAGTGCTATGAAAGGAGGGGTTACTTTGCCTGAGGCGTAATGCGCGAATATGTGTGCTTCTAGGTGATTAATCCCGAAAAATGGAATTTCCAACGAATAAGAAAGCGATTTCCCAAGAGATAGACCAACTAGCAAAGGACCCACTAATCCTGGCCCGTAAGTGGCGCCTACGATATCCAAGTTCGATAAAGAGATTCCGGCGTCGGTTAGAGCTTGTTCGAGCAACGGACTAACCTTGCTTAGGTGGTTTCGGGAAGCGATTTCCGGTACTACACCACCGTACTTTTCGTGAATTTCAGCTTGTGAGTAGATTTCGTTGGAGAGAACTTCCGCATTGCCTTTTACGATGCCCACTCCTGTTTCGTCGCAGGAGGATTCTAAGCCTAGAGTGTATACAGAGTCTATGGCTCCATCAACTCCTCTTTCAAGGTACCAATAAAGGGCAAGTTTCTGTATTTACCGGCGTAATCCATCCCGTATCCGACCAAGAACAGGTCCTCTGCAAGATCAAACCCGGTGAAGTCAATGGCAATGTCCTTTTTTCTCCTGCTACTTTTGTCCAGCAAGGTAGTAATTTTTACAGACCGGGGATTTCTTGCCTGAAAACTTTTAAGGAGGTGATGTAATGTTTCACCTGTATCTACAATATCTTCCACAATAAGTACTATTCTGTTTGTAATTGAGCGATCCAGATCTTTTAACACCCTTACTTCTCCAGGTTCAGTAGCATCACCGTAGGTAGAGACGGAGATGAAATCGTACTCGATCGGGACTTCCATGGATCTTGTAAGATCGGCCATAAACACGGATGCGCCCCGTAGGATACAAACTGCTATCGGTGGGCGCTTCCAGATCTCTTCCTTACCGATAGTTGACTCGATATAGTTATCGACCTCTCTAGCCAGTTCTTTCACTCTTTTTTGTATTTCTTCTTCTGTGTAAATAATTCGGTCAATGTCGGTTTCTATGTTGTATTTATGATCGGTCATTGTGCCACACCGTGGTGTAAATATTACAATAATACATTGTAACCCTTTTTCTGCTTAGGTCAAATCTATTCTTATGGGCTAGTGGGACATTACTTCTCTATTTCATCCAGTCTATTATTGCATAGTCTATCGACCTGCGACAAAAACTTGTGGCTTCGCGGAACGTGGGTATGAGAGACCGAGGTAAAGTGTTTCTCTAGTTTTCTCACGCGCCGGAAAAGCCTGGAGAGTTCACGGTTTTTCACCTTCCAGTTTCCGTTAAGCTGGTTTACGATCAGCTGGCTATCCGAAAAGTGTTTGATTCGTCTATCGGTAATTTCAATTGCTTTTTGGAGTGCTCTGATCACAGCAAAGTATTCAACCTGGTTGTTTGTGGCCTTTCCAATATAGCCCGCCTGTTTACTGAGATCCTGTCCACCTGTTCCAAGTATTAAATAAGCCCACGCAGAGTTGCCAGGATTACCTCTTGAGGCACCGTCGGTGTAGATTGTAATTACCTGTTCTGTATCTTGCATGGGTTATCAATCAAACCTCATTTTAAACAGAGTTACAACTAACTATAGTCGTAATTAACCGTTAACTCAATTGTCAATAGGTTGTTTCTACACTATATGTGAACACTGAGCCTGAGCCATCTCGTCAATAACCTCCTGAAGCTAGGTGCAAGCTGCTTTATTTGTTGAGAACGGCATAATGTTATAAAATCAACCTATGTTCCTTCACAGGAGGTATCATAATGAGTCAACGGATAATTCGAGTAAATGTAAGTACGGAGGAGATTAGTTACGAAGAGGTACCTGACAAGTACGAGACTCTAGGTGGGCGTGGTCTGACTTCTCAGATAGTGGCAGACGAAATTCCAGCTACATGTAACCCCCTTGGGCCACATAACAAAGTCGTCTTTGCCCCTGGAATAGTGACGGGGACGACCGCACCAACCTCTGGTAGAATCTCGGTTGGTAGTAAGTCTCCACTCACGGGGGGAATTAAAGAAGCAAATGCTGGTAGCAGTTTTGGGCAAAAACTTGGCCAACTAAGTATAAAGGCTCTTATTGTGGAAGGAAAATACGATGGCAGAGACTATAAGTGTTTAAAGATTGATAAGGACGGTGCTCAACTTGTCGGAGCGGACGATTTGGATGGAATCGGATTGTATGATGCCTACGAGCAGATTGCTGATAAGTTCGGCCGGGGTTTGGGGGTAGCCGGTGTTGGTATAGCTGCAGAGTTGTCTGGCTCAAATTCAGGTGTGGCTTTCAACGACGCCGATGGTTTGCCCAGTAGATACGCTGGTCGTGGTGGCTTGGGAGCAGTAATGGCTAGCCGTGGATTGAAATTCATACTGGTGGACGACGACGGAGCGCCAGGCGTGGAGATTAAGGATAAAGAACTCTTCGACAAAGGCAAAAGAAAGCTAACTAATGCACTGACCACGCACGATGTAACCAAGCCTGGCGGTGCATTGAATAGCTATGGAACAGGCGTTCTAGTAAATATCATAAATGAGGCTGGTGGGTTGCCGCAGAGAAACTTCTCGCGTGGGTCGGATGAAAGAGCATCGAAGGTATCTGGGGAACTCAAAGCTGATGAGATTGAGAAACGAGGGGGAACAAGTTCTCATGTCTGTAGCCCCGGTTGCGTTATTGGTTGCTCAGAGGTATGGACCAAAGACGGCAATAATGAACCAGTTGGAGTCCTGGAGTATGAATCTGTCTGGTCTTTGGGCCCGAATTGTGAGATATACGACCTGGATACAATAGGTGAATTAAATTGGCAATGTAACGATCTAGGCATGGACACAATAGAGGCGGGCAATACCATAGCGGTTGCCATGGAGGGAGGTCTGGCAGATTTTGGTGACAAAGAACAAGCACTGGATATGATGGGGGAGATCCGGGAAGGGACACCGCTTGGTAGGATATTGGTCAATGGAACCGAATTTACCGGCAACGCTTTTGGTGTGACTCGCATTCCCACCGTTAAGGGCCAGGCAATGCCTGCTTACGATCCGAGGGCAATTAAAGGTACGGGTACCACTTACGCAACAAGTCCAATGGGCGCTGATCACACGGCGGGTTATGCGGTGGCGACAGAGATCATGGGTGTAGGCGGGGCGTCCGATCCGCTGAGTCCTGAAACAGCTGAGTTGTCAAGAAGTTTACAGTATAGTACTGCGGTTATTGATACAACGGGGCATTGTTTATTTACAGCGTTTGCGGTTCTGGATATTCCGGAAGGATTGGAGGGTATGGTGCAAGAAGTGAACGGGGTACTGGGGACGGAATTGACTGTTGAAGATATACCTGATATAGGCAAACAGATAATAGATGTGGAGAAGGAATTTAACAAGAAAGCGGGATTTACTCGAGAAGACGACAGATTACCCGAATTTATGCTTGAGGAGGAATTACCGCCACATAATCAGGTATTTGACGTGCCAGATGAAGAACTAGATAAAGTGTTCAACGAGTAAAAGTAGCGGGCTTTTGTTACCTGAGGGGAGTAATTAGAAGCTTCACGAAAATGACCTACGTCGGACAGGGTACCCAGCTCTACATGGAAATTGCTGATGTTTAAGTCATTAGAGTGAGGGTAATGTAGGGCTTTTTGATAGCGGATAGCATAGTGGCAATCTCTGTCAGATTATATGGGGAGTTTAGACACATTGTTTCCGAATTTGATTCGGCGAGCGGAACGATTTGACTCCTTGAGATTGAAGCAGATCGGGCGAGTACTGCAGCTGACCTGTTGGAAAAGTTGCCGATCAACCCAAATCAGGTTAGCCATGTATTTATTATACCGCTGGTATTTTACCGATACCGATAAAGGATAAAGTTATGGATACTTGACATCACCCGCTGACAGGATGATATTTAAGTTTGAAGGCAGTCTGCTGGGAATCGTTCTTAGGTAAAGTTCTTTGCGTAAGAGGCAACCACCGCGAGTAGATTTCTTTACTGGTTGCCTAAGTAGAATACTAACCAGCCGAGTTCGCTGGTAAGATCCATCTGCACAACTTCTATCTCTTCCGAAAGGTTTAGCAACGTAGGAGCAAAATTAATTATGCCTCTGACGCCACGGTCAACAAGACATCTGGCGATTTCCCTCGCGTTTGTGGCCTGTACAGAAATAATGCCAATATCAATTGGGTTTTCTAGATCGCAGCCTTCCAAATTGTTTATGTCTTGGACTTCTATACCGTATACAGTGTTTCCGATTACATTGGGATGACTGTCAAAAGCAGCTACCAGGTTGAAACCGGAACGCTCGAAGTCCAAGAGGTCTATAATGGTGCATCCAATGTTGCTTACTCCGGCTATGGCAATATTCCAGGTTCTGTCGAGATTCAGTATTAATTCTATTTCGTCAATTAACCGCCGTAGATCGTAGCCAACTCCTCTGGTTCCGAAATCACCAAAATAGGATAAGTCTTTTCTTATTTGTGTTGGCTTAATTCCAAGATGTTCGGATAACTCGGTAGAAGAGAGAGTATGCTTCCCTAAAACCACTAGCCTGTTGAGGCATCGATAATATAGAGGTAATCTCTTTATAGTTTCTTTTGGTATTTTCTGTTTCTTCATGATCGTGAACATCTTTCCCTTTATTTGTGTATGTTATCACAATGATAATATCAGTGTGATAACATATTTCAAGTAAATGGATTAAGTGCATCGTAATTTGAATTATTGGCAAGAAATTTTAGAAAAAGTAGTGCAAGTTTGCTGACTCTGTCTCTTTCAATTAAAAAAGAATCAAGGGTTAGGTAAGCCCCGAGTACTTGACTCGAAGTATTCCGGGAAAGTTTATCATGCTGCTATTATCGTGCCTCTTCCGGTGAACGGTTTCCCCAACTGAATTGATGATGCGTACCCCCTCCAGTCCCCCTGATTCTTTATACATGTCAGTGTTTGCTTTTTCTGTGTTGGATATAAGCTTAGGGTGAGTTAGTAGTGTTTCGCAGTCATAGAAAGCCACGATAATTGAATTATGCTGGAATAAAACCACCCAATTCTTGCCAAAGTGCTGTACCCCTATTGTTGCCAGCTACTTTACCTTTAGTTATCCTTTAGTATGTTTTCTGTAACAGATAACCTACAAGACCCAAAAGTCCTTATTGCAGGGTTTGGTATTTTTGTATTTTTTTTGGTTTTAAACTTTTCAGTGCTAGGGGGCGATTGTTTCGTTGACTCAAGTAATTGGCCGATTATGCGCTTTTGTCCTGCCTCTATAAACAACTACCGGAGGGAGACGCGGACGACTGAAGAGATTAGATATATAGTGATTCACACAGTTCAGGGGTCCATGAAAAGTGCTATAAATACTTTTTCCTCGCCTCGTTTAGACCACCCCCGGAGCGCCCATTATGTTATCGGGATGTCTGGAGAGATAGTCAAGAGCGTTGATCCCAGGTATATTGCTTGGCATACTGGAACCTCTCCAATCGGAAGCCCTGGGCCATATGAAAGTAAGGTCCTTAATTACAACTCAATTGGTGTAGAACATGGAGGTTTTGTCGACGACCCGGAGTTTCCTACAGAGGAACAATATATGACTTCAGCTGCGTTGACGAGATATCTCTGCGATAAGTACAGAATCCCAATAGATAGAGAACATATAGTGGGGCATGATGAGATAAAATCTGCCAAAGGGGATCCCGGTTCACATTGGGATTGGAATTATTATATAAATCTCGTAAAAAACGGCTCGCGCAGACTTCCTGATAAGTTAAAGCCCGTTGCGAGGGTGCGACCTGAGGGTCAACCTG
Source organism: uncultured Thermotogae bacterium (assembly GCA_964614065.1). Classification (GTDB taxonomy): domain Bacteria; phylum Bipolaricaulota; class Bipolaricaulia; order M55B111; family M55B111; genus M55B111. The sequence continues at coordinate 10,130 of CAZTJJ010000005.1, read as the reverse complement.
CATTAGGACTATTGCCTATAGGTCTAGTTTTAGCTGGTCTGGTAGTTAGTATAGCCGGGCTCTTCTCTTAGTGATAGGGAGGAGAGAATTCGGTGGAGTCCTCACTATTTTTCAACGTTTATTTATACATTAGGGTGCTTAGGAGAATAAATCATGTCTAAAGAAGAGAATAGCAGAGAGCGGTTTCGGAGATTAAGAGAAGACATTTCTCATGAGATGGCAGCCAGTAATCCGGTACAGGCAACCATCATGGGTGTTCATAACTACGATGATGCGTTGCCGGAAGCAACAAGGGAGAGCAAAGAAAGAGAAATCGAGACCCTAGAAAAATACTTAAATGATCTGAGGACATTAGCCTTAGAAAATCTTAGTCATGAGGAGCAACTTTCTCTGAATGTTGGCCTATACCTGCTTGAGCTCTACCACTATCGATTGAAAGAACGAAGACAGTGGGAATCTAATCCAGATCAGCCCCAGACGATTATTTACGGTTTGTTACCGCTTGTTCGGGGCGATTTTGCACCTCCCAAGGATCGGTTGAGAAGGGCTACTTCCCGTATTCAAGATATACCCGAGTTTCTGTCTAACGCTAAGACCTTGATAACTAAGCCGGTGGATCTTTGGGTAGACCTCAGTCTGCAAACCTTGTACCAGTTACCCAAGTTATTAAACCACGTTCAGTCAATGGCTGTAAATACTGATATTTCGAAAGCCCACCAAGAGGTGTTGAGTACTGCGATTAGCGAGGCGAGGGACGCTTGTAAGGAATACGAATCCTGGCTCAATGAAAGAAAAGTAGAATCATCGGAACCTTTTGCAACGTCACCGGGTAAGTTTGAAGATCTCTTAGCTAAGCAAAAGTTTGGTTATAACGGCGATGAGATAATCACTCTTGGTAAAGACTACCTGCGCGAGAGCCGAGAAGAAATGGAGAAATACTCAAATGTTCTGAATAACGATTTTGCTGTAGGTGTTGCGCTTAACGCCGCGGAAGCTAATCTACCTGAGAATTTCAAGAATGCGATAGCCTGGCACGAGAAAGCCATTGACGATGCAAGGTCTTTTGTTAAAAATAAAAATATCGTTACTCTTCCTCAAAACGAGAATATTCGGGTTGTAGAAACTCCTACATATCTACGACATTTAATTCCGTTTGGTGGTTATCAGTATTTAGGACAAATCCATGCCGATGAACTCGGTATGTACTTCGTTACCCCGCCAAAGAATTTCAGCGACAAATCTGGGTTGTCGTTTTGGTCTATAAGAAACCGGATAGTTCACGAGACTTATCCCGGTCGTCACGTCCAGCTCTCAGCTAGTAGCGGAGTAGATGATTACTTTATGTTATTAGCCAATGCTCCTGAGATGGTGGAAGGCTGGGCCCAGTATAGCCGGGAAATGATGAAAAACTACGGTTTTGATGATACCCCGGAGGCGAGGTTGCTTCAGGCAAGAAGCAGACGGCGGGCGGCCGCAAAGATGATTGTCGCCGTAAAGCTGAATAAGTCTGCGTTTTCGTATGAGGAAGGGGTAAATTTTGTGATGGATACGGTTGGTCTGGCCAAAGAGTACGCCAAAGCCGATGTAATAAAGTGCATGCAAAGGCCTTCTTTCGCCCTTGCCGAGTTGCTAGGTAAACATAAAATTGAAATACTGCGGAAAAGCATTAAGGAAAAGTTAGGCGGAGATTTCAGCGATCGATTGTTTCACGATAGATTAGTGTATGGTGGTTCTATTCCACTCGAGTTTCAACGTAAAAAGTTTGACCAGTTTATCGAGGAACATAATAAAGAAGTGTAGCCTAACTAACCCCGACGGAGTGGACCGCTCTATTGAAGATAGATGAAATGTCTAAATCCGACTTAACCTGGACGCCAAATTTACGGCAAATTATATTGGATCTGCTGTTACAGATCCCTGAAGGCATGATAAGCACGTATAAAGGCCTGGCTCTGGCAATCGGAGATGAAAGCGCAGCGCGCTCAGTGGGAACTGTGTTAGCTAATAATCCCTGGCCGGATAAATATCCATGCTGGAAGGTTGTTCATTCATCGGGAAAAGTTGGAAAATATAGCGGAGAAAATGGGAAACAGGGGAAGATTATGAGAATGCAAGCGGAGGGCATACAAGTCCTGGGAGATAGGGTGGCAAATTTTGACCAGGTAAGATTCAGTGATTTCCAGGTGGAAGCGCCACTGGCTCAACTTAGTAAGAGGCAGAGAGAAATACACAATCAAGTCGAACAGGGTCCCCTTGAAGAATATCCGAGTCAAGTCGGTGGAGTTGATTTGTCGTATGCGGAAGGGAAAGTTACTGCAAGCTATGTTGAATTACATTTGGATAGCCTAGAGGTAGAATACGAAAATAGTCTTGAACGAGAATCGGTTCAATTTCCTTATATACCTGGTTACCTTGCTTTTCGGGAAATGCCTCTGTTAATTGAACTCCTGTCAGAAATTCGTCAACAGCGAAAGCTGGCGGAACTTATTTTTGTGGATGGTAACGGCTTACTTCATCCGCGGAATGCTGGGCTTGCCACGCATTTAGGGGTAGCGTTGGACCATCCGGCTGTGGGCATTGCAAAGAAGTTGCTTTGTGGGAAGGTGAACGTAGATGGTATGGTTCTAGGGGATAGGCGGCCGGTCATGGTAGATGGGCGATGCCTGGGATTTGCGGTTAAAACTTACTCTCGCGCTAACCCGATATATGTCTCAGTTGGACATAGGGTTAGCCTGGATCAGGCAGTTGATATTGCGTTAGAGACAGCAGAATATAAGCTTCCTGAGCCAGTTAGGAGTGCTCACAAGTTAGCTAAACGGCTCGCTACCTCATAAGTAGGATTAAGATAGTACTGACATAAGCAACCATGTGAGCTACGGTCTCTTAGCTCACATGGTTGCTTATGGTTATGAAACCACTTTATTGCTTTTATTAATTGTTTACTGATTGCTTGCTGCGGGAATCTTCTTTCCAAACCACGTGTTCTCGAGGAGAAACCTTGAAACAACTAGAGCACAGAATAGACTACCCACGATTCCAATAGTAAGCGTAACTGCGAATCCTCTGACTGGCCCAGTCCCGAAGTACATTAGAATAATGGCTGTCGCTAACGTGGTTAGATTGGCGTCGACGACTGTGGAAATGGATTTGTCAAAACCATCTCTAATTGAAGCAGTTCCTGTCTTGCCGCTAGCAATTGCTTCTTTAATTCTTTCAAAAATAATGATGTTGGCATCGACGGATATGCCGATTGTTAGGATAACACCAGCAATGCCAGGAAGAGTCAGTGTTGCTCCGAACAGAGATAAGGCGCCGAACATGATCAGCATGTTGAATACCAATACGAGATCTGCTACTATACCTAGCCAACGGTAGCGGGCAGGCATAAACAGTAGTACCAAAAGAAACCCGACGCTAATCGTCAATACTCCGGCGTGTATGGCATCCTGTCCTAAAGACGGGCCAACTGTACGATGCTCGAGTTCATTGACCTCTACCGGTAAAGCACCAGCCCTAAGGACAATTGCCAACCGCTTCGCTTCGTCCGCGGTAAAATCACCTTCGATGGTTGCCCGGTTGATAGAATTACTGTTTTGAGCAGTCTTCCAAATGTCTTCGCTTATTACTGGTGCTGATTGTACTACCCCATCTAGTACGATAGCTATTATGTCCCCTGCTTGTGTCTCAGTTCTTGGTTCAAGATTGCTGATGACTTCTGCAAACTGCTGGGCCCCCTCTGAGTTAAACTCTAAAGAAACATAAATTGGATTTCGGGCTCTTTGAGAGGTTTTTACTTCAGCGTCTTTTAGTATTTTACCAGTCATGAGGGGCGTCTTTTGCACAAGATAAGGAACCTGTTTACCCTTCTCGTCTTCCCTACCGTAAATAATTTCCTGTGAGAGATTTTGTGGTGATAGAGTGCCACCTGGAGAACCGGATTTCACAACTTTTTGAAATTCAAGTAGTGCAGTTCGGCCAATCAGCCTTCTAGCCACCTCGGGGTCAGTAGTACCAGGCAGCTCTACTTCCACTCTTTTGTCACCAAGTGGGCGGATGGTTGGCTCAGTTAAACCATATTGGTTAACTCGGTTATTCAAAATAGTTACAATCCGGTCGATTGTCTTGGATCGATCCTCACTGCTCATGTTTTCGATGCCCTCAGCTTCCAAGACAATTCTAGTACCACCCTTTAGGTCCAGACCTAGATTGATTACGTCGTTTATTGGGTAGAAAGGGTAAAGGAAAAAGAGGACCAGGCCGAGGACGATAACGATTAACCCAGCTTTGATTAAATCGTTTTGGTGCATGTTTTTCAAATTCATGAACTACCTTCCTCATCTAGTTCATCAATTTGTTCGTCTTCAGAAGGTACATTTTCTGATACGGTCTCTACTACACTGTCCTGTTGGAATCTGATTACTGTCCCATCCTCGACTTCGATTAGCAGGGAATCATCCAGGACTCGTGTAACTTCACCGTGGATGCCTCCGGCTGTGACAATTTTATCCCCGCGTTTTAAGTTTTTAACCAAATCGTCATGTTTTTGCTGTTTTTTACGTTGAGGTCGGATAAGCAAGAAGTAAAATATCCCACCAAATACAGCTAAAAGTACAATTAAAGAAAGAGCGCCACCGCCTTCCATCGAGATCTATTACCTCCTTTCGGTATAACCAGAATTAATTCTCAACACACCAATCGCAATCCATATTGAACCGGCAATTGATATACCCAATCTTATCGATAAAATTCCAAGCTCTTTTAACTCTAGCCCATAAATTAGTAATTCCTGGAATAGAACGACAATAACTCCCCAAATAATGCAATATAGGAATATCTTTGTCAACTTACCCTTTGTCGTGTTATCGCCTGTATTCGTGGTGTAATCGTAACCTAATGTAGATAAAATTAGTAAACCCCAGAGTACCAATAAAAAAACGCCCGGGGTTCCTGTAAGGTAAAATGCCAGTAAAAGTAGATAATGTCCAGGAATTAAACCAATCATTGTGGGGTATGGATTATCAGTTGTTCGTTCTCTATACCAGAGAAGATAAACCAAGCCGGTGAGAGTAGCAACAGTAATAATCGTTAACGGAAGTGTGGTGAAGTTCGAGAATATTAAACACAATATACCGATTAGGGCCATAATCAGCGATGTAGTTTTTGGCGTATAAAACTTCATTATCGTATCCTCCAATCAGCTCGGAACCTTGGTAGGTACTGGCACTTGTGGCGATGAGGTATTATCTAGTATCTTAAGACATGTGTGCTGATACCCATAATTGTCCCAGTGGAATTCCCCCATCTCCAACAGGCACATCAGTATTTGTAACGAACAGGTGACCAGATTTTTCTACTGAATTTTTGACTACTGTCGATATTCGATTATTAATTGCAACTCCCCCGGATAGACCAATTGTATTTATCTCTTCCCTTTTAGCTATTTGTTGGGCGATAATGCTCATGCCTTTAGCGATGGACCATTCAGCAGTTGCAGCTAAATCCTCTTTTGATACCTTATTAGATAACTCGATTAGTTGAGACAGCAATTCTGTCTGATTTAATATCGTCAAATTGTTTTCCCGTTGGATAGGTAGGTCAATTTCAACTGGCGTTCCTTTTTTTCCTACTGCTTCAAGTTTCATTGCAGGCTCACCTTCGTAGGATCGGCGAGAGCAAACACCAAGTAAAGAGCTTACAGCATCAAGAAATCGACCGGTACTCGAGGTTTTCTGAAGATTAATATCCGCTTCAAGTTGGTGAAGAACTGTGTCTAATTCGTTTTTTTCTCCAGGAAATGACAAGTTGAGTCCGTGGAGCGTTGCTTTTAGTGTTTGTACGTTATCTGGCCCATATTTTGGAAATAAGATTCCTGCTACCATTCTAGCCGGATGCTTTGTTGCTAGGTCCCCACCAGGCATATACGCATAGGATAGCTTGCCGGCTCTATCAAAGCCATCGACAGTTCCTTTGATTACCTCTCCTCCCCACACCTCTCCGTCATCTCCGTAACCTACACCATCCAGTACTATACCTACGATACTATCTAACTTGTTTTCAGCGAGTAAAGAGCCCACGTGTGCCTTGTGGTGTTGTATCGCTACAGGGCTGTCATTGATTTCGTGTGCCCAGTTTGTAGTTACGAAATTGGGATGAAGATCATGAGCAACCGTGCTTGGAAAGTCTGCGTTAGTTAACTTTAGGATTCTTTCAATAGCCTCTTGAAGAAATAGAAGATCATCGGGCCCTTCTGTATCGCCCAGATATTGTGAGAGATAAACTTTGCCCTTATGGTAAAGCCCGACTACATTGTCCTGCTCTGCACCTAGCGCCAACATGGAGTGGGAACCCAGGTCCATTTCCAATCCTTCTGGTACCCATCCTCTCGAGCGGCGAATAAATTTAGCTGTCTCTCCAGAGTAGCGAACTACAGAGTCATCTATTCTAGATACGATTTCTCTGTTATGTAATAAAAAGCCGTGGGCGACTCCACCTAGTTGTTCCTGTATCTTATGGTTATCGATCAGCATAGGTTGACCCGGCATATTTGCGCTAGTCATCACCAGAGGTCTGTCGAGTTTTGAGAATATTACATGGTGTAAAGCAGTGTACGGCAACATGATTCCTATATTAGTAAGACCTGGGGCGACGTTTGGTGCCAACCAATTTTCATTGGCGATTTCGAGTACGACAATTGGCCGACGGGGGCTGGTCAGTAGCTTACGTTCCTTGGTGTTAACGGATAGATTTTCGGTAACCATCCTTTCCGTCCCCATCAGTGCGAACGGTTGCTGGGGACGGTCCAGCTGACTTCTGAGTTGGTTGACGGCAGTCTGATTTGTTGCATCGCAGGCAAGGTGTGTACCTCCTAGACCTTTTATGGCTACAGCTTCACCTTTCGTTAAATTGCTGACAGTGGTTTCTATAGGATTCTCAGTTTCTACCGTTTTGTCTATACTATTTGTGTGCCAAAGTTCTGGACCACACTCCGGGCATGCAATGGTTTGAGCATGATAGCGACGGTCCTGAGGGTCGGTATATTCAGCGTGACACTCTTCGCACATGGGAAAGTCGTCCATGGCTGTGTTGGGTCTATCGTAAGGCAATTTACGGATAATGGAAAACCTTGGGCCGCAGTTGACGCATGAAGTCGCCCAGTAACCACTGTACCTGGTATCCCCAAATACGTCCTCAAGGCATTGTTCACATGTGGCTATGTCCGGTGGTATGGTACCGGATCCAGATGAACCGGAACTGGATTTCTTAATGGTAAAGTTTTTTAAGCTGAAGTCGATTTCTGCTTGATCTATCTGTATGGAATCTATTTTAGCAAGGGGAGGATTTTTCGTTTTTACGTCGTCAATAAATGAATCGATATCCATGGGTTTCCCTTGAGTAAAAACCCACACCCCAGCATCTCCGAGGTTCTTAACCCAACCGTGTAAGTTATTTTTGTGGGCTCTTCGGTAAATGAATGGACGAAATCCGACAGCTTGGACTACTCCCTTAATGAGTATTTCTCGTGCTGTTTCTTGATTATTCATTCGGGTCTGAGACAGTCAATTTCCTGATTGCTAGTTCGTTACCTTGAACCACTTCCACCGAATTTCCACAGAGGGGACAGGAAAGAACAGGGACTGAAAAATGAGCTGAAATCTCATCGTCGTAGTCAACAGGCCCTTCAAATCCGCAACTCGTACACCGCGCTTTTAGCTGGACGTTCTCGTACTCTAACCTCGATCCATCTAATATTGTATCTGTTATGATGATTTCATAAGCGCTTGATAGTGCTTCTCTGGATATAATTCGTAATTCTCCTATTTCCACGTGCACGGTGTTTGTCTGAGTAAGTGTATCATCGTCCACTTGCTCTATCAGCGTATTGACAAGTTCCTTTGCTAGCGAATACTCATGCATTTTACCTCAACCCAATTGCTAAAGTTCATTATGGAAAGCCTGAGAGTTCTGAAGAATGTGTGATCACAATCCGTTGAGTTCAAGGGCATCGATCAAATCGTCGATCCCTTCGCCCTTGGGAACTGCAGTATATATTACCCGACCGTTGGGGTTCAACTCGTAATAGTCCTTTTTTGGAATTTCCGGATCAACACCGATGGCTTTTGCAAGGTCGATTTTGTTAATAACTACTATTTCTGAACGTGCAAATATTTTGGGATGTTTTCTAACCATGTCTTCGCCTTCGGTAACCGAAATTATGACCATCTCTTGATCAGTTCCTAGGGGAAAGTCTGCAGGACATACTAAATTGCCCACGTTTTCTATAAAAAGTACATCCAAGCTGTCTAAGGGCATGTTTTCTAGTGAGTGATCAACTCGATGTGGGTCGAGATGACAATCGGAATGAGTGTTTAGGTTATAAGCGACCATACCCGCCTGCTTAAATTTGTCGTAATCATCTGTCCCCGCCACGTCGCCAGCAATGACCCCTACCTGTAGCCTGTCTTTGATTTTCTTGAACAAGGCTTTAATCAATTCCGTTTTGCCGCTGCCTATGGCACCCATCACGTTTATTGCAGTTACGTTGTGTGCTTGTAATTTTTGTTTGTTTTGTTCAGCTAGGTCGTTAAGGCGAGCCATTATATCTCCATCTTGTAAATTAATATCGTGCATATTTCCTCCTCGGTAATCCTTTAAATAATAGCGTGCACAAGCGGTGTTTCAAGATTAGATGAGTACTTGCGGCGTGGGTTTAGCTGAACAGATTTTTGTACTTGCCATAACCTTTAGTCTCTAGATCTGACCTCGGAATGAATTCTAGAGCCGCGGAGTTTATGCAATATCTTTTACCTGTAGGTTGTGGCCCATCGTTAAATACGTGACCAAGGTGAGAATCGGCGTATTTGCTTCTGAGCTCTGTCCTTACTGTTCCCAGGCTGGTATCCTTCAATTCGACGATATTAGATGGTTCTAAAGGCTGCGTAAAACTAGGCCATCCGGAGCCGGATTGGAATTTGTTCGCTGAGCTAAGTAAGGGCTCACCGGATACTATGTCTACGTAAATACCTTCCCGTTTATTGTTCCAGTACTTATTATGAAAAGGGCGCTCAGTGCCATTGTTCTGCGTTACTTCGTACTGCAGAGGAGTTAGAGTTTCCCTTAATGTTTGGTCGTCAGGTATTTGAAAATCTTTGTATTTAGTCATGTTGGTTTTTTCCCTATCGGGCGTCTCTGTCCAGGTATCAGTCAGGAAGTCCTGTCGGCCGGAGAGCTTTTTATAGGATTTGTATTTCATCGGATTCTTCTTGTAGTAATCCTGATGATATAGTTCTGCAGAGTAGAATTTTTGAAAGGGTTTAATCTCGGTCACGATTAGTTCGGAAAATTTGCCTGATTGATCAAGTTCCTTCTTTGAGTTTTCTGCCTTCTGTTTTTGCTCTTGATTGTGATAAAAAATCGCCGTTCGATACTGGGGTCCCCTGTCGTTGAATTGACCGCCTGGATCAGTGGGATCAATCTGCCGCCAATAAACGTCAAGCAATTTTTCGTAAGGAATTATTTGAGGATTGTATACAATCTGAACGCTCTCATAATGACCCGTATTTCCGGCCGACACTTTTTCGTAGGTTGGCTTGGCTGTCCCGCCGCCGGAGTAACCCACCTCCACGTCCTTGACTCCGTCAAGCGCAACAAACGGTGGTTCCATGCACCAGAAACAACCTCCGGCGAACGTCGCTCGACTGTATTTATCGTTGTCAAAAATCTGTTTGTTCATGGCAGAAGTCTCCTTGTCTTTTGAGGTAGTTAAAATCCCACTTGGGACGAAAATATTCGCTACTAGGAATATAATGGAGATTGAAAAAATGATAACAGAAAAACGAAAAAATCCCTTGAACATTTTTACCACTCCTGTATTTCTGTTTATTCAATCTAATACTATTACTAAATAGTAACAATTTCTAGTTAGTCTTTCTTCAAACCTAACACACGTTGTAGAGTATGATTTTTCCTGTGTACGGAGCATGCCTTTGAGTGGTTACCTGCAGGCAGAAGGTGTGAAGAGTTCCAATGTGGGAGTAATGCCTGGTTTATTTGGGCAATTACGATAGGGCACCAATGGTGAGAAGTTACTGATTTGTTAGCCTGGTTAACTTTTCGTAAACAGAATAATTGCG